>CALAEU010000318.1 GCA_937891215.1 uncultured Clostridia bacterium | reverse complement strand
AGATGTTATGAAAGTTCTCTGGAAAGAATTAAGAGTTTCAATTCTTTGTGGTGTTGTAATTGCAGTTGCAACATTCTTAAAAGTTTACTTTATAGATGGATTTGTAATGGGTACAGAAAATGTATCTTTAATAGTATCATTGGTTGTAGCACTTACACTTTGTGTAACAGTTATTGCGGCAAAACTCATAGGTTGCGTTTTACCGTTACTTGCTAAAAAATTGGGATTTGACCCTGCCGTCATGGCAAGTCCGTTTATTACAACATTAGTGGATGCTATTTCACTTTTAGTTTACTTTGGTATTGCAAAGGCGTTCTTGCCTATATAAAAATAAAAAACTATTTCGGAGAAATTTATGGATTTAAAATTCAAAAACGGAAAATTTACAATTTTACAGGTCAGTGACCCACAAGACTTACAATATGTAAGAAAAACAATGATGAAAATGCTTGATAAAGCATACGACAGAGTAAAGCCTGATTTGATTGTGTTCACAGGCGACAATGTTTTAGGTAACCATTTTCGTGATGCAAGAACTTTAACACCGCTTTTTGTTAAAACAAAAGAAGCGGAGTTCAAAGCAATGGAAATTGCAATTGAAAAACTTTTAAGACCTGTTGAAGACAGAAAAATTCCATTTTCTATGATTTATGGTAATCATGATGATATGAACGAGATTACTAAAAAAGAACAGTCAGACATTTACAGACGCTATCCACATTTTGTTGGTCTCTACAATGATGTTGAAATATTAAAGGATGAAACCTTTAATATTCCGATTTATTCAGAGGATGGCAGTGAAATTAAGTTTAATATCTGGATGATGGATAGTGCCTGGAAGGATAAAGAGGAAGATAAATGCTATAATCAGGTAAAGCCTGAAGCAATAGAATGGTACAAGAAAAAGAGTGCCGAATTAAAAGCACAAAATGGCGGAGTACCCGTGCCGTCTTTAATGTTCCAGCATATTCCGTTAATAGAAATGCTCGATTTAATGGAAGAGTGCGACAAAGATGAAAAGGGTGCATTCGAAGGTCCTGACGGAAAATATTTTAAAGCAAAGCCGTGTGTTGATGGCGAAATCGGTGAATATATATGCACGGTTTCACAAGGTAACGGTCAGGTAGAAGCAATTAAAGAGTGCGGAGATATAAAAGCAATTGTTTTCGGTCACGATCACCAGAACTGTTTTACAACAACACTTGACGGTATAAATATTGTGCAGACGCCTTGTGCATCTTTCAGGTGCTACGGCAGACGTTCCAGAGGTGTAAGAGTTTTCACAATAGATGAAAAAACAGGTAATTACGAAACAGAACATCTTAATTATAAAGATTTGTGTGGCGATAGTTTAAAGGCAGAATTAGAATACATCTGGGATGCAGACGGAATGTTAAAAGAAAAAATTCTTTTGTGTCTTGGTGTAGGACTTATCACAACAACAATAAAACATATTTTTAAGAGAAAATAGTATTTATAATAAACAGGAGAAAGAGAAATGGCAAAAATCAATGTTATTTCACACAGAGGAGCAAATATGGTAGCCCCTCAGAACACATTACCGGCATTTAAAAAATCTTTCGAGATTGGTTGCGATGGTGTTGAAACAGATATTCACTTAACAAAAGACGGGATTCCTGTTTTATGTCATAATTTTACTATAGATGAAACATCAACTGGTAAAGGTGCTATTAAAGATATGACTTTAGAAGAACTTTTACAGTTCGACTTCGGTTCATATAAAGGTGAAGAATATAAAGACACTAAAATCCCTCTCGTAGAAGATTTTATTAAACTCTGCAAAGAAAATAATGTAGAGGTACTTAATATTGAATTGAAAAGTGAAGTTCCCGGTGAAGCACCTATTGAATTTCCGAAAGTTACAATTGAACTCAGTAAAAAGTACGATATGTTCGATAAGCTCATTATATCTTCTTTTGACCCGGCAATTTTAGTTGTGTGTAAAAAGCTTGACCCGAATTGCAAAACAGGCCTTCTTTATGCACCTGACAAAAAAATCGGCAGAAAAATTATGTTTAAGCCTTTTAAATTTGCAAGAGAAATCAAAGCAGATGCAGTTCATCCGTTTAGTGCGTTAGTTACAAAAGAATATGTAAAAAAGGCGCATAAAGAAGGAATTATGGTAAATCCGTGGACTGTTAATAAGGAAAAAGAAATCAGAAGAATGATTCATTGTGGAGTTGACGGAATTATTACAGATGACCCGGGTTTATGTAATAAGTTAATAGAAGAAAATAAATAATTATTAAGTAGTACCTGAGTATAATAATGCTTGGGTATTATTTATTTAGGGTGAAATTATGACAACATTTGAAAAAATATATGAAGTAGTTAAAACGATTCCAAAAGGTAAAGTAACAACCTATGGTCAGGTAGCATTACTTGCGGGGAATCCTCGCTGGTCAAGAGTTGTAGGTTATGCTCTTCATAAAAATCCACAACCGGGAATCATACCTTGCCACAGGGTAGTAACAAGAAATGGTGAGGTAGCTAAAAGTTTCGCTTTCGGTGGGGAGAATAAACAACGCGAACTTTTAGAAAAAGAGGGTATTGTATTTGAAAACGATGGCACAATTGACCTTAAAAAATATGGTTGGTTTGGTTGAATATATTGTAAAGATATGGTAATATTTTAGTACTATGTGTTTGAAAGGATTTTAATTATGAAACTTCGTGCACCGTCTATACCACTTATTACAATTGACCCATATTTTTCAGTATGGTCAAGAGATGAAATCATAAATTTTTATGAAACAGAACATTGGACAAATAAACCCAATAATATAATTGGTACAGTTTTTGTAGATGATAAAGAATATTTATTTTTAGGTTATGACAGAGATGTTATTAAATTAGAACAGAAATCTATTGATATAGATGCATTTTCAACTACAGTTGTAATGGAAAATGATATTATTTCACTTAATTTAAAATTCACTTCACCGGTTCTTATAAATGATTTAGAACTTTTAACCCGTCCTGTGTCATATCTTGCGATTGACTATAAATTGAAGGATAATAATAATCATAATGTTAAAATTGATATTCGCGTAAGTGATGAACTTTGTCTTGACGAAGCAGGGCAGAACGATGTTTTAAAAGAAGAAGTAAAACACGAAAATCTTACTGGTATGAGAATGGGTAACATAGAGCAAAACCCACTTCATGAAAGTGGTGACGACATCCGCATTGACTGGGGTTATGTTTATCTTCTTACAAATAGCAAAAATACCGTTACAAAAACAAGTGACAGATATGGTAAAGAATATATACATACAGTTTGTGATGTAAAAGAAAATGAAGAAACTTTATTTTTCTTTGCTTACGATGATATTGAAAGTATTGAATATTTCAAAAAATCATTGAAATCTTACTGGAACAGAAATGGCAAAACCATTCTTGAAGCAGTTAAAGAAGCAAATGACGATTATAAAGAAACTTTAAAAAGATGCAACGAATTTTCAGAAACTCTTTATAAAGATGCAGTAAATGCAGGTGGCGAAAAATATGCAGAACTTTTATTGCTTTCTTATCGTCAGGTTATGGCGGCACACAAATTAGTGCTCGATGAAGATGGCGGAATTCTTTATGTATCAAAAGAGTGTAATTCAAACGGATGTGCGGTAACTGTCGATGTAAGTTACCCGTCAACACCACTTTTCCTTTTATATAATCCTGAATTAGTAAAAGGTATGATGCGACCAATTTACAAGTACGCGGAGAGTGACGAATGGACTTTCAATTTTGCACCGCATGATGTTGGTCAGTACCCATTGGTAAACGGTCAGGTTTATGGTGAAAATAAATTAAAATACCAGATGCCTGTTGAAGAATGTGGTAATATGCTTGTTATGGAAACTAATGTAGCACTCGCTACAAAATCAACTGCATTCGCTGAAAGTCATATTGCAACACTCGAAAAATGGTGCCAATATTTAATAGAATTTGGGGCTGACCCAGGTAATCAGCTTTGCACAGATGACTTTGCAGGTCATTTAGAGCATAACTGCAATTTATCTCTTAAAGCAATTATGGGACTTCGTGGTATGGCGATTATTATGGAGATGTCAGGAAAGAGTGGAAAAGCAGAGTTTTATAAAGCGAAGTCAGAAGAAATGGCGGAAAACTGGCTTAAAACCGCAGTTGATAGAGATGGTGAAAGTCTTTTAGCATTTGACAGACCAGGCACATTTTCAATGAAGTATAACATGGTGTGGGATAAAGTCTGGGGCACAGGTCTTTTCTCACAGGAGTTTATGGACAGAGAACTCAAAAACAACAAAAAATATTTCAATAAATACGGAATGCCACTCGATTCAAGAGCGGACTACACAAAGAGTGACTGGCTCGTGTGGGTTGCTTCTATGGCGAGTGATAAAAAAACATTCGAGGAATTTATAGCGCCACTCTGGTTTGCATACAATGACTCTACAACACGAGTTGCTATGACTGACTGGTATGACACAAAGTCAGGCAATATGGTTTCATTTAAACACCGTACCGTACAAGGCGGTTTATTTATGAAAATATTAATGGAGAAAAAGTTTTAATGGACGAAAACAAACAGAATACTGAATTGCAGACAGGTGAAGTAGTACACAAACGCAGAAAGCGTTATTCAGGTACTCACCCTAAAAAGTTCAGTGAAAAGTATAAAGAATTAAATCCTGAAAAATATAAAGATGATGTAGCACACATTATTGCTCGTGGTGCTACACCTGCGGGAATGCACATTTCTATAATGGTGCAGGAAATTTTAGATTTTTTACAGATTCAGCCTGGGCAAATCGGTTTAGATGCTACTTTAGGTTATGGTGGACATACAAAGGCAATGCTCGAAAAATTAGAGGGCAAAGGGCATATTTATGGATTGGATGTTGACCCGATTGAATCCGAGAAAACTAAAAAGCGTCTTTTAGACGCAGGCTTTGGAGAAGATATTTTAACAGTAAGACTTCAGAATTTTAAAGATATTGATAAAGTATCACAAGAAACAGGGCACAAGTTCAATTTTATTCTTGCAGACCTCGGTGTTTCATCAATGCAGATTGATAATCCGGAGCGTGGTTTTTCTTATAAAGTTGATGGACCTTTGGATTTAAGACTTAACCCTCAAAAAGGTGTAAGTGGTGCTGACAGATTAAAGCAATTGACAAAAGCAGAAATCGAAGGAATGTTAATTGAAAATTCAGATGAGCCTTATGCCGATAAAATTGCAGCAGCAATTTGTCGTTGGAAAAGTCAGAAAAGACCGATTGAAACTACAACTGATTTAAGAAAATGTATTACTGAAGCACTTTCGTTTTTACCTAAAAATGAACAGAAGGAAGCAATAAAAAAATCGTGTCAGCGTACTTTTCAGGCAATAAGAATTGACATAAACAGTGAATTTGAAGTGCTTTATGAATTTTTAGAAAAATTACCAGCTGTTTTAGCGCCAGGTGGCAGAGTTGCAGTGCTTACATTCCATTCAGGTGAAGACAGATTAGTTAAAAAAGCATTTAAAGAGTATAATCGCGCGGGTGTGTTTTCAGAAGTTTCACGCGAGGTTATAAGACCATCTCAGGAAGAATGCTTTAAAAATAGCCGTGCAAAATCG
>CALAEU010000317.1 GCA_937891215.1 uncultured Clostridia bacterium | reverse complement strand
CCTGTTATTGCAGGTACTGTAAAGCAATTCTGGACAGATGTTATCTGGGACGATGTTGACTTTATGTTTGTTGATATGCCTCCAGGTACTGGCGACGTACCTCTCACTGTATTTCAGAGTATTCCTGTTGACGGTATTGTTATTGTTGCTTCCCCACAGGAATTAGTTGGTATGATTGTTGAAAAAGCAGTTAAAATGGCTTCACTTATGAATATTCCTGTGTTAGGTTTTGTTGAGAATATGTCATATTTTGAATGTCCTGACTGCAAAAAGCGTCACAGTATTTTCGGTGACAGTCACATTGACGAAATTGCCCAAACGCATTCTGTGGACACAGTTGCAAAATTGCCAATCAACAACAAATTGGCTGCTGCAGTTGACGCAGGTGCAATTGAACTTTTTGAAGGCGATTGGTTAGAAAAACTTGCAGATAAAATTGAAAAACTTTAATTTGATTTATTGTAGTAATGCGCATCACATTTCGTGGTGTGCATTTTTCATAAACAGAATAATAAAATTTCATATATATAATGAATTGACCGCATCAACATAATTAGTATATAATACTGTATAGTGGTGGTGATTCTATGAAAAAAATAACAAAAACAATATTTGCTACTATATTATCATTAGTTGTATTTCTTAGTAATTCATATATAACATTTGCAGGAAATCACATTATTCTTGAGACAGATGTAATAGAACAGGAATTATATTATACCAGTTCGAATGGTTGCTTTGATACAATAGAAAAATATATTGGTGATATCGATGACTTTCAGCAATACATTTTAGATTGTCTTTTAACAGATGATAGCAATCTGACATCTGGTAATGGTAGAGGTTCTATTGATATTAGTCACTACAACATTCCATATTCTCAATCGAACTTACAGGAACTCGCAAACCTTATATATAACGAAAGTCCTGAACTTTTCAGAATAAGTGGACTTAGTTTAACTTACTACACATCTGGTTCTATGGTCGCATTGAAACCAAGTTATCACTTTTCTACCTCCGATGAATTCAAACAACATTACAACAAGTTTATTGATGTTTCCGAAAAAATGTTAGAAGGAGTAAAAAACAATCCTGAATTAAATGATGTTGAAAAAGCACTTATATTGCACGACAGACTTGCTTTAAACTGTGTTTACAACAGTGAAAATCCTGACACCCCATCAGCCCACACTATTTATGGTGTGTTTTGCCTGGGTACAGCAGTATGTCAGGGTTACGCTTACGCATACGATTATTTGTTAGAACAGGTCGGAATTGAAGCTCAGTACTGTTCTTCAAATACCCTTAACCACGCATGGAATATAGTTTACATTGATAACACACCTTACCATGTTGATGTCACATGGGACGACCCTTCGTGGGATATGTACGGTAGAGTTTCTCACAAAAATTTTCTCCGTTCTACACAAGGTATAAAGACCACTGAGCACACCGCAACTGACTTTTTCAGTTTTCCTGCTGACACAACTTACGATAACTACTATTGGCAGAACAGTGAAACTGCCTTTCAACTTATAGATAACGATATATATTATTTCAACACAAATTCAAAAGAGTTATGCAAGCTAAACGACATAATCACCGGCGAGTCATCTGTTCTAAAAACAGTCAATGACCGTTGGACTACTTCTGGTGGCTTCTATAGTGAAAGTTTCACAAAGCTTTTAAGTGATAATCATTACCTTTATTATAACACTAAAGACACTGTTTACAGATACAACCCAGAAACGGATGTTGAAGAAATTGCATTTTCACCTGATGTCAAAAGTTTTGGTGATTACCATTGGATTTACGGAATGAATTATTCCGACTGTAAAATTTTCTGTGAAATTTACAACACCCCGAATTATACAGTAGATGTCAAAAAATCCTATGTTGTTGCAACTGATGTTCACACACCATCTGACTGGATAACTGTAAAAGAACCTACTTTAGAAGAAGATGGTGAAAAACAACAAAAGTGTCTTAACTGTTCGTGTATGTTAAACACAGAAACTATACCGAAAGCACTTATTTGTGCAGCAGAAAATACAGACACAATTATTGAAGACGACATTGTTTTCACAAGTTCAGATTTGTGTAAGGACATTAAAACAATCTTGAATTTTTCTGACAGCGTTACTTATGAAATCTCTGCAAGTCACAAAACTTCTTCAACTGAACTTTTGGGTACAGGCAGTATTATTTCAGTTTTTAAAAACGATGAAAAAGTCTGTGAATACAAAGTTATTGTCGCTGGTGATTTAAATGGTGACAGTATCTGTGATGTTTTAGATGTTATGATTACCGAATTGTGTTCTACAAATAATAAAATCCCGTCAGCAGACGAATGTTACGCTGCTAACGGAACTAAAAAAGACACTATTGATGATTTATCTTATCAATTTGTAGTTAATACTGCTTTGTCAAAATAAAATTATTTTTTAAATGTCAACAAATCAACATTCAAATCACTGTACTCGATTTGCTTTGACCATCTTTTGACATTTTCAATTCTGTCTTTTAATGTAAGCTGGTTCTTTTCACAGTAAGTTTTTATATCACAAAGTTTTATAAATCTTACCGCCGAAACACAGAAATTAAAATACTCTTTGAGACCTGCATTATTGCCATAAACAGAATTGCTTAAATGCCTGAAAATTATGTAAGAAAGAATTTTTGGATAAATTTTATTGCCGTTTGTCGTTTCGTCAAACGGCTTTTCTTTTTCTAAATAATCACATATATTATCCTTCAAAGAATTAAAATATTCAGTCCACTCATTGTTTATCGGTTCAGTTTCTTCATATCTTGCTAAAATTGTACCATCGCTATCAACTACAATTTTTTCATTTATTGTTTCTTCTACTATTTTTTTTAGAGCATTAATTTTATCATCAAAAACCATATTACTATTAAGAACTTCAAACATTTTTGCTCTTAGATTATAAATTACGATATAGTCCTCGTGTACATTTTCATCCAGATAAAAATCCATCGAAAATTCGTCTTCGGATATAATCTCTGTTATATATTCCAACGGCTTATCTGATTCTAAAAGTAACCTACAGACTTCTTCACAACAAAGTCCCAGCCCACATTCTATTGATTCGGAAAACTCATTGTAAAAACGCGGATGTTCAGTACAGATTCCACAAAGTAGATCCTCACCACAATTTATAATAATATCGCAAAGATTGTTTTTGTTTAAAAACGGACAACGCTCATTTTCATCTAACTTAAAACATATTTCATCGTCTTCGTCTTTTTTTAAATTACTTCTTATCTTTTCACCGAAATCACCTTTTATATTTTTGTATTTTTCTGTCGTTTCACTATCAACGATAATTTCCCAACCTATACAACAAGAATCAGTGCATTTGTCTGCAACACATTTAAATTTTTTATAAAAATCAGGTCTTGTTACTACCATTTTACTCACTCTATTTCTATTACTGTAATTTCTTTTTTGCTACACTTAAACTTAATTTCGAAATTCTTATAAGAAAGTCCGTAAATTCTTTCTTCGTCACTCTGATACTGTGGTTTCGGGTTAAGTTCCAGAATGGATGTAATTTCATTAATATCTTCACTATTCAATTTATTTTTTATTACTTCAGGTATATTGACTTTTAAAACATCATATTTAAATTCCTCAGAAAAACCACCATTTGCTTCTGGGATAGAATCGACATAAGGCAAATAAGGTTTTATATCAAAAATTACTGTATTATTAACTAAATCAGCACCACTAACAACAAGAACTTTACCGTCTTTTGTTCTTTTTATTTCTTCAAGTTTTACAACCGAAAGTCCCAATGAATTAGGTCTATATGGTGCTCTGGTTGCAAATACACCAACTCGCTTATTGCCACCTAATTTCGGTGGTCTTACTGTTGGCGACCACTCCCCATTATTTTCTGTAAATCCCCATATTAACCACAAATGAGAATACTGCTCAATATCTCTTATTAAATTTTCATCTCTGAATTCTCTCTTGAATACAATTTCAGACTTTATCTGGGGAGCAAGACCGCTTTGTCTTGGTACACCGAATTTCTCATTATATCCATTTTTTATTTCTGCAACAGGTTTTATAGAAAACTCTTTCATTTTTTCACTTCTCATAATCAAAATATATTTCTATGCTATCACAAATCTGTTTTTTCGTCAATTTTAGTTTAAATTGTTAAATTATTTTGAATTTTTTCACTAAAAACTGTTGATTTTATATATAGTTTTATAGTACAATACTATATATAAATAAAAATAGGTCAGTTCTACTCTTTCTGGAACTGGGTTGGAGGAAATTATGTTAAGCAAATTCAAGGAATATCTTATTTCTACATTTTTTTACGCGGGTATTACACCTGAAGAATATGATTCTATAAGACCTGCAAGAGAAGAAAAAAACAGAGGTATTCTTTTTGTTACTTCAGGTCTCGGAACAGTTGTATTTTTGGGCCTTCTAGTAATCTCATTATTAGAAAAATCATATAGTCATAACATGTTCTTATATGGTGCACTTTTTGTATGTGAAGCATTAGTGTTACTCTTTGCATGGAAGTTTCTTCCTAAAAAGCCAGACTACACTACAACTATAACTTATATATCAATATTCGCAATTTTTGCTTACGCAATTATTTTAGGTACATTTAACAGTCCTACAATTACAAGTACAACATTCTGCGTATTCTTAATTGCTATTCCTATGATAATAATTGACAGACCATGGAGACTTATTACATTCAACGCAGCACAAGTTGTAATCTTCTGCCTATGCAGTAATTATGTCAAAGAATGGGAAGTGGCTTCTGTTGATATTTTAAACGCTGTAAGTTTCTATTTCCTTGGTGCAGTGCTTAATACATATATGATTAAAACAAAAGCTAAAGAACTCACTTTAAGAAGATATATTGAACACGACAGGGATACGGACCCTCTCACACTTCTTTATAATAAGGCTGCAGTCGGCAGAGAAATTTCAAAACATATAAACGAGGGTGGCACAGGCGTATTTATGTTTGTTGACCTTGATAACTTCAAGAAAATCAACGACACTTATGGTCACGCAATGGGTGACGATGTTCTTCACGAGTTTGGTGATTGTATCCGTCGTATTTTCCGTCATACCGATATTTTAGGTCGTTTCGGCGGTGACGAATTCATTATCTTCCTTCCACATCCTATTGACGATGATATTGTTTCAACCCGTGCACAAGACCTTCTTGACCTTATGAATGAAACAATAAAAATTGATGATGATACAATTGATTTCCACGCAAGTATAGGTATTGCTAAATGCCCTGAAAATGGCACAACCTATGAAGATGTTATGGCAAAAGCTGACCAAGCTCTTTATTATTCAAAGAAAAATGGTAAAAATATGTTTATGTATTATGACAGTCTTCCTGAAGATTATTTGAATTCTTTGGAGGAACAAGAGAGTAAATAATAATTTTGTATTTAAAAACAAAAATATAAGAGGCGATTTTTTTGAATATCTGGCACGATATAAACCCAGAGCGTATTTCACGTTCATCTTATGCAGCAGTTATAGAAATAAGCAAAGGCAGTAAAATGAAATATGAACTCGACAAAGAAACAGGTCTTTTAAGACTTGACAGGGTTCTTTACACCTCTACTCACTACCCTGCGAACTATGGTTTTATCCCACGCACTTTTGCAAAAGACAATGACCCTTTAGATGTTCTTGTTCTTTGTTCAGAACAAATTCAACCAATGTCAATAGTTGAGTGTTATCCTATAGGTGTTATTACAATGCTTGATAACGGTGCCCCTGACGATAAAATTATTTCTATACCTTTTAATGACCCGACATATAACACTTATAAAGATATAAGTCAGTTACCAAATCATGTTTTCGATGAAATGAAACACTTCTTTTCAGTTTATAAAACACTCGAAGAAAAAGAAACTGCAATTGACGAAGTTCGTGGTGTTTTAGAGGCAGTTTCTATTATAGAAGATGCAATTATTGCATATAACGAAAAATTCCCTGACAGAAAGTAGTTTGAAAATGGATAATTTGAATTTTGAATGTGGAATGTACATTGTCGGTACAGATTTCCGTATCCGTTATGCTAATGATACATTGAAAGATTTTTTCCCTAAAGTAGTAGAAGGTTCGCTTTGTTATAACACTATAGCCAACAAAAACGAACCTTGTACATTTTGTCCTATTGCCAATAAATTTGAAAAAGGACGTCTGTTATTTAATTCACCTGACTTCAATCGATATGCTGCAGGTTTCACAAATATTGATACACCTGAATTCAAAGATTGTTTTTCTGTTGTTATCCAACAAATAGCAAGTCCCGAATTATTAGCAAAATATGAAAAAAATGAATTAGATGCAATTATCGAACAACAAAAAGAACTTCAAAACAGGAATTTTATTATTGAAACTCTTGCAGAAGAATATACCTCAATCTATTTTATATCAGAAGAAAACGGAACTTTTAAATGTACAAAGAATTATGATAAAAATTCTACAAGTACCTTTTCAACCGCTGATATTGCTCTTACAAGTTATGATTCTATATTCTCAAACTACGCTAAAACCCATGTTCATAAAGATGACCAGAAAATGTTTATGGAGGAGACAAAACTCGAAAATGTCCGCACCTGCATTTTCAGAGAACACAAACCTTTTGAACTTAATTATCGCGAATTATATGATAACAAGCAACGATATATGCAAATAAGATTTATCCCAATTTTTGTAGATAAAGATTCCCCTAAATTGATTGTTGCATTCCGTTGTATTGATAATATTGTTGAACAAGAATTAGAACAACGCAAAGAAACAGAAGAATTATTAAACAATTCAAACCAACGATTAAGAGTTATTGCTGGACTCTGTACTGAATATGAGTCACTTTATTATGTTGACGCAAAACGAGATGTTGGTATTCCATATATATTATCTGATAAATTCCCCGATGAATTCAAGATGAATCTTTTTAAAGAAATTCCCTATACTGCTGGCTTTCACGCTTATCTTGACTTTTGTGTTGCCCCAGCTCAGAAAGAATACTTAAAAGCACAGACTGAGTTGCATCTTGTTACTGAAAAACTTAAAGAAACACCTTGTTTCAGAATAAATTACGAAGTACCTTTCGAAGGTAAAATTCTTCATTACCAGATTTATATTGCACGAATTGGTGAACCACACGAACAAGTGTGGGCTTTCAAGAGTATTGAAGAAACTGTTGAAGAACAATTAAAGCAACACAGAATTCTTCTTGATGCTCTCAATCAGGCAAAAAAAGCAGAAACTGCAAAATCAAATTTCCTTTTTAATATGTCGCACGATATCCGTACGCCTATGAATGCAATTTTAGGTTTCAACACTATTGCAGAAAAGAATATTGATAATAAAGAAGTTGCCCTTGATGCACTCAAAAAAGCAAAGCACTCTGGTGAACATATGTTGAGTATTATAAACAATGTGCTTGATATGGCGAGAATTGGAAGCGGTAAACTTGAACTTAATCGCGAAGTTGTAAATTTCCCTGAACTAGTAAGTAAACTCAAAGAAATGTTCGTTCACGATATGGCGCAGAAGGATATTGTTTTCAATACACAGTTCAGTATTAATACAGAAATGATTTATAGTGATTCATTAAGAATTTCACAAATAATCATTAACCTTTTAAGCAATGCTTTAAAATTCACCCATAGTGGCGGTTCTATTACTTTTCAGGTTTCTGAAATGAAATCTTCTGACGAAAGGGCTTATTACCAAGTAAGAATTGAAGATACTGGTGTTGGTATGAGTGAAGAGTTCCAAAAACACCTGTTCAACGCTTTTGAACGCGAACAAACTGCTACTCAGAGTGGTGTGCAAGGTACCGGTTTAGGTCTTGCTATTACAAGAAACCTTGTAAACCTTTTAGGTGGTTCACTTACATATAACAGTATGGTAGGTGTCGGTACAGAATTCACTTTCACATTTAAGGCAGAAAAAGCCGATGTTAAAGAAATTAAATCAAAAGAAGAAATATCATTATTACCAGAACTTAAAGGAAAACGAATTCTTGTGGTTGAAGATAATGTAATTAACCGTGAAATTGCCCGTGAGCTTCTTGAAGACGAGGGTTTTATAATTGAGGAAGCGGAAGATGGTACTGTTGCGGTTTCAATGCTTGAATCAAAAGAAAAAGGTTATTATGAATTTGTTCTTATGGATATTCAGATGCCTATTATGAATGGTTACACTGCAACAAGAAAAATCCGTGGTTCTGACAACACAGATATCGCAGATATTCCTATTATTGCTATGACTGCAAATGCTTTCAGCGAAGACAAGAAAAATGCGTTTGATGCTGGTATGAATGAGCATATTGCAAAGCCACTTGATGTTGATATTCTTATTGAAGTACTCAATAAAGTTTATAAAGAAACTCACAACAAATAATCTGAATCTTTAATAATAAAAAACAGAAAAATCTTTTTAGATTTTTCTGTTTTTTTTCGTTTTTCAGGGCAATATAATTTTGGTGATAATTATGCCAAAAAGAATTGGACGATATACTATTTTTTTAGAAAACAAACCAAGTATTATAGGTAACGCTGCCGTTGTAGGTAAAAAGGAAGGCGAAGGACCTTTAGCTCAGGAATTCGATAAAATTCATGAAGATGAATTCTTAGGCAAAGAAACATTCGAAAAAGCAGAAAGCGAATTAGTAAAAGATGCAGTAACCCGTGCTTTATATAAAGCAGATGAAAAGGCAGAAGATATTGACTGTTGCTTTTCGGGTGACCTTTTAAACCAATGTATTGGTTCGTCTTTCGGACTAAGAGAATTTGGTATGCCATTTTCAGGACTTTATGGTGCGTGTTCAACAATGGCGCTCTCTCTGGCACTTTCTGCAACTCTTATTGATTCAGGAGCATTAACAAGTGCAGTTGCCTCTACATCTTCACATTTCTGCTCTGCTGAAAGACAATACAGAAACCCGCTTGAATACGGTGGACAACGACCACCTGCCGCACAATGGACTGTTACAGGCGCAGGCGCGGCAGTGTTAAAAAATGCTGTACCAGGTAATCCGCGTGTAAATGCGGTAATATTCGGTAAAATACGCGATTTAGGAATAACCGACGTAAATAATATGGGCGCGGCAATGGCACCAGCAGCAGCAGAAACAATCAGTGCATTTTTAAACGATACCAAAACTTCACCCTACGATTTTGATTTAATTCTCACTGGTGACTTAGGTAAAGTCGGCAGTGACCTTTTAAAAGAATTGCTTATTAAAGAAAATAACATTGATATTTCGAAAATTCACAATGACTGTGGTATTATGATTTATGATGCCGAAACACAGGATGTTCACTCAGGTGGTTCAGGTTGCGGTTGCAGTGCTAGTGTTGTTTGCTCTTACATTATAAATAAACTTCGCAAAAAAGAACTTAACCGTGTTTTATTTGTGGGTACAGGAGCTTTACTTTCCCCTACTTCATCTTTGCAGGGCGAAAGCGTACCTGGGATTGCACACGGAGTACTATTAACATCGGATTAGGAGATTTCTCAGATGAATTATTGTTTGAAAACTTTAAAAAATATTGAAAAAATTACAAAAGCATATAAATCAATTTATGTTCTGAAAAAAGTATTATCTGCATTTTTAATTATTTATACAGGAATTAAAATCATAACATTTTTCCTGAACAAATAAATAAAAAGAAACTGTAAAAAACGTTAAGTTTTTTACAGTTTCTTTTTATTAACACTTACATTAAACTCTTATAAAGTTCAACAATTTCTTCAACACTTGTATCTCTTGGATTACCAGGTCTGCAAGCATCAGCAAAAGCACTTTCAGAGAGGAACTGTATGTCTTCTTCCTTTACAATTTCTTTAAGATTTTCCGGAATACCAACATCAGTTGCTAATTTTCTTACAGCAGCTACTGCAGCTTTACGAGCACCTTCAACTGTCATATTTTCGGTACCTTCTACACCCATTGCTTTGGCAATATCCCTGTATTTATCTCCTGTGCATTCTGCATTGTATTCCATAACAGTTGGTAAAATGATAGCATTTGCAACGCCATGAGGTGTATCGTAAAGAGCACCTAAACCGTGAGCCATACTATGAACAATACCAAGACCGACATTTGAGAAGCCCTGACCTGCGATATATTGAGCAAGAGCCATACCTTCTCTACCTTCTGCAGTATTCTCACAAGCACCACGAAGATGTTTGGAAATAAGTTCAATCGCTTTAAGATGGAACATATCTGTCATTTCCCAAGCGCCTTTTGTAATATAACCTTCGATTGCGTGTGTCAATGCATCCATACCTGTTGCTGCTGTAAGACCTTTTGGCATTGAAGCCATCATATCAGGGTCAACAACTGCAACTTCAGGAATATCGTGAACGTCAACACAAACGAATTTGCGTTTTTTCTCAACATCAGTAATAACATAGTTAATTGTAACTTCTGCTGCAGTACCTGCAGTGGTAGGAACTGCAATTGTAAATGTTGCGTGATTTTTTGTAGGTGCTACACCTTCAAGACTTCTTACATCAGCGAATTCTGGGTTTTCAACAATAATACCAATTGCTTTTGCAGTATCCATTGCAGAACCACCGCCGATAGCAACAATAGAATCAGCACCTGACTCCTTAAACGCTTTAACACCATCTAAAACATTTTCAATAGTTGGGTTAGGTTTAATTTCGCTGAAAACATCATAAGCAATTTTATTTTCGTCAAGTACATCTGTTACCTTCTGAGCGACACCAAATTTTAATAAATCAGGGTCTGTGCAAACAAAAACCTTTTTAAGTGAACGAGCAGTAATTTCTGCAGGGATTTCTTTAATTGCACCTTTACCGTGATAAGAAATTGTGTTTAAAACGATTCTCTGAGCCATTGGAAACTCCTCCTATATTTGCATTTTCTCAAAAAAAGAATTTTAGTTCAGATAACTTAAAAGTTATCTAATAATAAAGTACAACATTTCTTTGACTTTGTCAAGAGTTTAACAAACCTTTTTGGGTGTTGTATTTGTTCTTTATATATGCTATAATGTTTGTGTATATTTTATAAATATCAATTTTAGTGTGGAGATTTTTTTATGGATATTCCAAAAATTTTAACAGATAAAGCAAATGAAATTGAAAGTATTTTAAAAGAAAAATGCCCTGAGGCAGCACCTTTTTTCAAAAGATGCTTTTTAAATACAATTGAAACTACTGTTACTCAGCTTAAAGACGGAAGTTTCTTCGTTATTACAGGTGATATTCCTGCTATGTGGCTTCGTGACAGTGCGGCACAGGTAAAACCTTATATTCGTTACGCAAATGAAGACGAAGATTTAAAAGCAATTCTTAAAAGCGTTATTGAAAAACACGCTTATTATGTTTGCCTAGACCCTTACTCAAATGCTTTCAATGCAAAAGCCAACCCTGATTCTGCAAAAGATGAAACTGACTTTTATCACGAACTTATATGGGAGAGAAAATATGAAGTAGATTCATTATGTGCTCCGCTTTATTTAGCTTATGAGTACTACCAGACAACGCTTGACAGTTCTATTTTCACCGAACAATTCAAAGAGATGCTCTGGAAGATTTTTGAAACATTCAAAAGAGAACAGAATCACTTTACAAACTCTACATATTTTTTCAATCGTAAAAATTGCCCTGCACTTGACACATTATCTAATGATGGTAAAGGTGAAGATGTCTCTTACACTGGTATGACCTGGTCAGGTTTCAGACCCTCTGACGACCGTTGTAAATTAGGTTATTTAGTACCTTCTAATATGATGGCAGTCTGTGCTTTGAAAAAAGCGGCAGAATTGGCAAGTATAGGTTATGAAGATACAAAACTTGAAAGTGAATGTCGCTCACTTGCTTTTGATATAGATGAAGGTATTAAAGAATATGCTGTTATAGACAACGAGCGTTACGGAAAAATGTTTGCTTATGAAACCGACGGCAAAGGCAATTTTGTTCTTATGGATGACGCAAATTCACCAAGTTTACTTTCTGCACCATATTTGGGTTACTTAAAAGCAGATAATGAAATCTATAAAAATACACGCAATTTTATTCTTTCAGGTAATAACCCGTGGTATTTTGAAGGCAGTGCCGCAAAAGGTGTCGGCAGTCCTCACACAGGTCTTGATAAAATATGGCACATTTCACTTTCGATGCAAGCCCTCACAAGTACTGATAAAGAAGAAGTAAAAGAATGTATAAGAATGCTCACCTCAACTGACGCTGGTACCGGTCTTATGCACGAATCATTCAATAAAAATGATGCAACCAATTTCACAAGACCGTGGTTTGCGTGGTCAAACAGTCTTTTTGCAGAGCTTTTGATAAGAATTGCAAATGGAAATATAGAAATATAATAAAAAATCTTCGAGTATCTGAATACTCGAAGATTTTTTACTTTAATTAATATTTAGCTCTTTCAGTATAACCTGTATGAAGAATATCGTGTGCCTTATGGCTACCAGGTTTGCCGAAGTATTCATCATAAACAGCCTTAACATCAGGATTTTCGTGTGATTTTCTGATTTTAAGGTTTTTATCATCATTATAAAGACCTGCTGCACGAGCTGCTCTTACATCTGTAAAGTTCTTAACTGATGCTGGAACGATTGGTTGACCACCACCGTTTACGCAACCACCAGGACAAGCCATAACTTCAATGAAGTCATATTTCTTTTCGCCTGATTTAACCATATCAAGAACTGTTTTGGCATTTGCAAGACCTGAGCAAACCGCAACATTGATTTCTGCACCGTCAAGGTTGTAAGTTGCTTCTTTAACACCTTCAACGCCACGAACATCTTTAAATGCATCAAAGTCAGGAAGTTCTTTATTTGTAACAACTTCGTAAGCAGTACGAAGAGCGGCTTCCATAACACCACCTGTTGCACCGAAGATTGTACCAGCACCTGAACCAAGTCCGAACGGTGCATCAAATTCTGCATCAGGAATATTATTGAAGTTGATACCTGCTTTTTTAATCATTCTTGCAAGCTCTCTTACTGTGATTGAAGCATCAATATCAGCGAGACCTTTAACTGCTGTGTGGTCAAGTCTTTCTGCTTCAAATTTCTTTGCAGTACAAGGCATAACAGATACAACATAAATATCTTTAGGGTCAATACCCATTTTTTCTGCATAGAATGTTTTTGCAACTGAACCGAACATACCTTGTGGTGATTTACAAGATGAAAGATTAGGAATGAATTCCGGGTAATAGTGTTCACAGAATTTAATCCAACCTGGTGAGCAAGATGTAATTAAAGGAAGATTTTCTTTCTTTTCAAATCTCTCAAGGAATTCTGTTGCTTCTTCCATAATTGTAAGGTCAGCAGTAAAGTTTGTATCAAATACTTTATCGAAACCGAGCATTTTAAGAGCTGCAACCATTTTACCAGTAACGATTGTACCCATTTCTTTGCCGAATTCTTCACCGAGTGCAACACGAACTGCAGGAGCAGTCTGAACAATAACGTGTTTAGTTGGGTCGTTAATTGCATCAAACACCTTTGCAGTATCATCTCTTTCTGAGAGAGCACCTGTAGGACAAGCTGTGATACATTGACCACAAGATACACAAGCAACATCATTAAGATTGTATTCAAATGCTGAACCAATGTGTGTATCAAAACCACGAGCATTTGCACCGATTACAGAGATACCCTGAAGCTTTTCACAAGCTGCAACACAACGACGGCAGAGAATACATTTTTCATTATCTCTGTACATATGAGTTGCTGAATCATCAATAGCGTAGTTAATGAATGCACCATCATATTTATTAGCGTCTTCAATGCCGTAATCTTTACAAAGCTGTTGAAGCTCACAGTTACCGCTTCTTACACAAGAAAGACATTCTTTTTTGTGTGTTGAAAGGATAAGCTCAAGAGTTGTTTTTCTTGATTCAATTACTTTTGGTGTATTTGTGAAGATTTCCATACCCTCATTAACAGGGAATACACAAGATGCTACAAGACTTCTTGCACCTTTAACCTCAACTACACAAATACGACATGCACCAATAGCATTAATATCTTTAAGATAGCAAAGTGTAGGGATTTCAATACCTGCACTGTGTGCTGCTTCGAGAATTGTACTTCCGGCAGGAACTTGATAGTCGAAGCCATTGATTTTAATATTAACTAAATTTTCCATCATCAGTTCCTCCTTACTTTTTTATAGCCTTTGGCTTACAGTTACCCATACAAACGCCACATTTTACGCACTTGTCTGTGTCGATTGTGAAT
>CALAEU010000316.1 GCA_937891215.1 uncultured Clostridia bacterium | reverse complement strand
AACACCTTTACCAACAACAAAGTTAATACCTTTATCTTTGAGTGGCTCTTTGAGTTCATCAATAAGAATATCTGCAATTTTTATAAGGTTTTCTTTATTAAGATTATTGAAGAATATAACTTCATCAACTCTGCCAATAAATTCAGGTCTTAAGAAATCTTTTAATGCTTTCATTGATTTATCTTTAGAGTAATCATTAGCATCTCTGTTAAAACCTAAAGCAGATTCTTTCTGCTCACTACCTGCATTTGATGTCATAATGATAACTGTATTCTCAAAACCAACTGTTCTGCCCTGTGCGTCACTTGTTTTACCTTCATCAAGAATCTGAAGAAGAATATTTAAAACATCAGGATGAGCCTTTTCAATTTCATCAAAAAGAATTACTGAATATGGTTTTCTTCTTACTTTTTCGGTAAGCTGACCAGCTTCGTCATAACCTACATAACCAGGCGGTGAACCGATAATTCTTGAAACACTGTGTTTTTCCATAAACTCTGACATATCAAGTCTTATAAGAGTTTCAGGTGTTTCAAAAAGTTCATTTGAAAGTTGTTTGACAAGTTCAGTTTTACCCACACCAGTAGGACCTACAAATATAAATGATGCCGGTCTTCTTACTGCAGAAATCTGAACTCTGCTTCTTCTTATAGCAGCACAAAGTGCTTCTACCGCTTCATCCTGACCTATAATTCTACTCTTTAATTTTGTTTCAAGTAAAGAAAGTTTTTTTAGATCATTTTCAATTATTTTTGTAGTAGGAATACCCGTCCAAAGATTTATAACTTTAGCCAAATCCTGCTCTGTAACAGCATTGTCAGAAGCTTTTTCTTTAAGTTCTGCTTCGCCTGCTTCAAGTTTCATTTTCTCTGCTTTTGTATTTGCTAATTTTTCATAGTCAATTTCGCCTTCAGTTACATTAACTATATCTTCAATTTCTTCATCAAGACGAACTAACTCTTTCTGAAGTTTTTCATAATCACTTATAGCAACATTACGAAGATTTGCACAAGTACAAGCTTCATCAAGCAAGTCGATTGCTTTGTCTGGTAAAAATCTGTCGTTTATATATCTTTCAGAAAGTGTAACTGCTTTATAAACTAAATTATCACTTATAGTAACTCTGTGATAGTTTTCATAATACTCTTTAATACCTAAAAGCATATTATAACAATCTGAAATAGATGGTTCTTCAACCTTAACCGGTTGGAATCTTCTTTCTAATGCAGCATCTTTTTCAATGTGTTTTCTATACTCGTTGAATGTGGTTGCACCTATAACTTGTATTTCACCACGTGAAAGTGCTGGTTTTAAAATGTTTGCAGCATTCATTGAACCTTCTGCATCACCACCAGTACCAACAAGGTTGTGAACTTCGTCAATAAAGAGAATTATGTTCCCCTCTTGTTTAACTTCATCTATAAGTCCCTTAATCCTGCTTTCAAACTGACCACGGAACTGTGTACCAGCAAGAAGAGATGTAAGGTCTAAAAGATGAATTTCTTTATCTATGAGTTTTGCAGGAACTTCACCACTTGCAATTTTTAAAGCAAGACCTTCAGCAATTGCAGTTTTACCAACACCTGGTTCACCAATCAAACAGGGATTATTTTTTGTTCTTCTGCAAAGAATCTGAATTACTCTGTAAATTTCAGTTTCTCTGCCTATAATTCTGTCAATTTTACCGTCTCTTGCTTTACCAGTTAAATCGGTACAGTAAAGATTTAAGAATTTACGTTTTGTTTTCTTTTTATGTTTTTTAGATTTCTTGGTTGAAGACTCTTCTTCATCTGAAATTTCCTCTTCAACATCCTCACTATTTTCTTTCTTAGATTTAGAACCATCAGAATTAAATAAATTCTGTAAGAAAGGCATAGTACCTGCACCACCAGGTTGAAAACTGTCCATATCTCCGAGCATATCGCCAAACTGTTCTGAAACTGCTTCTAACTCATCGTCAGTAATGCCCATACTTTCCATCATTTGTTTTATTGGTCCTATGTTTAAATCCATAGCACACTTAATGCAAAATCCTTCTTGAGTAGTTTTTTCGCCCTCAATTTTAGAAACAAAAATAACTGCAGGACGTTTTTTGCATTTAGAACATATCATTTTGTTATCCATTAATTTCTCCTGAAAATTCTGTGAAAATTATTTTTTGCTATTTGCTTTCTTTTCTTTTGCCTGATGAACAACATCAGGAATATAACTGAAGAACGCTACCATAGTAAGTATTGCCGAAATTACAACAAGTATCATCATAAGCGGATTTGGGATAGTGAAAAAATTTCTGAAAGCACCAACTTCCGGACCAAAACCAATAATGAAAATCATTACAACATAAAAAGCCAATGTTGCCACTTTACCATAAATTTCAGCAGCACCTGGACGAAGTCCGATACTTAACATAATAACGCTACCTAATACCATTATAAATTCTTTAGCAATGAACACCAAGAAAACCCAGCTGAATGCTTTAAGCATTGAATCCTCTGCTTTATTGAATGTTAAGAATAAAATAACTGCAAGAGTAATCTGTGTTAATTTATCTGCTAATGGGTCAAGTAATTTACCAAGAGCACTTATCTGGTTAAATCTTCTTGCAATTTTACCATCAACGCAGTCAGAAAGACCTGAAAGAGCAAGTATAATAACCGCAACTACAAATTCACCTTGCATAAAATAGAAAGCGAAGAATGGTATAAGAATAATTCTTATTACGCTTATTAAGTTTGGTACTGTTAAACAGCCTTTAAATAAATCTTTCATACTAAAACCTCATTTTCCACAATTTAAAGTCTATCAATTAAATATATTTAATAACGGATTGTTATTATTAACAAATTCAAGTATTTTTGATGATGAAACAATTTCAAGAAACTGCTCATCCTGTGAAGAACCGGCAATAAATGCTAAAACTGTACAAGCAACAAAAATCACAATTACACCTTTAAGTAAACCTAATAAACCTCCAAAGATTTTATCTGTTTCTTTAACAACAGGAATTCTTTTGATAAGACTGTCAAACAAACGGATAACCACTGCAAGAACAAAAACAAACGCAACCAATAAAACAATGAAAGTTATTGTTTCTACTAAAGGCATCATTATTTTATCTGCTATATCTGTCATAATTGTATCTATCAGAACCTCTCTATCACTAGGTCTTGATTTTATAATGGAATCTGCAACAGCATCAACATCGAACCCAAATTTTGCAGAAAAAATAATTGCACTTTCAGGGATTCTATCTATCAATATTTCAACTTTCTCTGTAATTGAACCAAAATCATTTGTTGTAGAATTAAGTGCATTAGAAAGACTGTTTCTCACCATATTTCTAACAAAAGCGTCATAAGCATACTGTGAAGCAGGCTCAACAAAAGTGTACGCAAGAACACCTGCAATCAGAGTCGAAAATCCATCAAGAAGTGCTCTTATAAAACCTTTTTTCGCCCCAAGTACAACAAACATAACTAAAACTGCAAGTAAAACTAAATCTAAAAATAATGACATATAAAAACCTCCTTTAAATCGTAAATCCAAGTTCAAGTTCACTGTTACCAAACGAATAACACCTTGAGACTGAACCTAACGAATGAATAAAACAATATTTATCTGTCGGGTAAATACCATAAAGTTTACCAACAACAGTTATTTCACCAACTTTTCTACCATTAAGATTATATACCATTATGCTATTTTCTGCAAGAGCAAAAATATACTTATTACTCATAGACATTGATGTTACTTTATAATCAAGTGAAATACATTCTTTTAATTTACCAGATTGAGAAAATACAGAAATTTCAAACACATTAGCACTGCCATATTTTGCAAGACAAACCGCGTAATTACCTTTGTTATTTGAATCTACAGAAATAAACTCACTGCTGAAATATTTCGTAACTTCTTTATACTCATCGCCATTCTTTTTTATCTGATAAATACCTGAATCAGAGAAAGCAGTGAGAGTAGTTGAGTTCGAAAAATTTAAATCCAACACTGCTATATCAACAAGTTTCTGTGTATTGAGTGCCGAACTGTATTCAAAACCAAAGAAATGAACTGTTGAATAAATAGCACCATTTTCTGCATTTAAAGTTGCAACACCAGCAAATTTACCATCATCTGAAAGCGTTATTGAAGCAATATGCTCATAAGCACAGTTCCACTGAAAACGAACTTCACCTTGTTTGTCAAACACTGCTAAAACACTGGTTGACTTATCACCTCTTAAAGAGAATGCATAATTACCATTTTTGCCATATTCCGCAGTTATAATCACACCCGCAGTATTACCAGATGAAATTTTTTGTTTATCTGTAATAAGTATGTACCCTGTACCATTTCTATCAAACACAACCGCTCTGTTCTCATTAACTGAAAAAGCAGGTCTTGAAAAAGTGTGCTTTTCGCTGAATGAAAGATTACCATTTGTATCGTAAACAGAAACAGTTTTATCGGTTAAAACTAAGAAACTATCACCTATAACCCCCATATTTACAACATCATCACTTTCAATTGTAAACGGATAGCTTTTACCACCACCAAAAAAACCTGTTGAAATTCTTGCTGATATTGCGTCAAGCGGCAGAATTCCTACTGCTGAAAATAAAAATGTTATAAGAAACATTAAAACAAGTGTTAAAGCAATAATTGAAATTGCTCTTTGTTTCGGTGAAAATCTGTTAACGTTTTTTTCTATGGAATACCCTGTATTCAATTCTTTAAGTTTTAACTTCATCCGATTCACTTCCATAAAAAACTTTATTAAGATATAAACCATCAGGAATTACTGTAACCCCCGATTTAGTGCGGTCACCACTTTTAATTATATCCGCAATCTCTTCTGATTTGATTTTACCTTCTGCAACATATAAAAGCGTACCCGCCATAATACGCACCATATTATATAAAAATCCGTTGCCACGAACTTTAAATATCACTAAATCATTTTCTCGCCTTACAGATGCTGAATAAATTGTTCGTACCTTTGACTGAACAGTAGCACCTGAAGCACAAAATGCTGAAAAATCGTGTTCACCAAGAAAATGTTGACAAGCATCGTTAAGGAGTTCCACATCTAACTCTCTGAATTTATAGTGACAAACTTTTTTGTACATAAATGGCGATAGATTTTTAGTGTTTAAGAATATGTACTCATACTCCTTGCTTTCACAATCAAACTGAGCATTAAAATTAAGCAATACTTCTTCACACGATACAACCAGAATTTCTGGAGTAAGTTTTGTCATCAGTGCAACAGGAAACGAATCGCAAGGAATTGTAGAATCAGTTTTAACATTGAAATAATATTCTTTTGCGTGTACACCTGCATCTGTACGACTGCAACCATTTATCGTTACATTCTCGCCTGTCAGTTCATAAAAAGCATTTTTAAGTTCGCCCTGAACAGTTCTTAATTCACTCTGAATTTGCCATCCGTGAAATAATGAACCATCAAAACTAATTTTAAACAATAAATTTCTCATAAATTATATTAAAGCCTCAAACTGAAAATTCATAAAAATTATAGCACCACAAGCAACTAATGTTACCACACCAGCAATTGCATCGCGATATGAAAAACTCATTTGTCTCATGCGTGTTCTGCCTTTACCACCTACATAACACCTGCAAGACATAGCATCTGCTAACTCAAATGCTCTTTTAAATGAAGAAATTATGAGTGGTATAAAAATCGGAAAAAGTGCTTTTATTCTTTTTAAAAGATTACCGCTCTCAAAATCTGCACCACGGGCTTTTTGTGCAGACATAATTCTGTCAATTTCGTCAATTAAAGTAGGAATAAATCTTAAAGCGATTGTCATCATCATTGCAAATGTGTGAATATCAACTTTAAATAACCTTAAAGGAGAAAGCAATTTTTCAATTGCATCAGTCAAATCTGTCGGTGCAGTTGTATAAGTAAGCACTGAACTGATTACAAGAAGAGCAATAATTCTTACTGCAATAAAAATTGCTGTGTAAATTCCACCATCGGTAATTGATATTTTTTTATATGACCACAACACATCACCTGTATTGTTATAATAAAGTTGTAAAACTGACGTGAGAATTATAATTGGAATAAGAGGTTTAAGACTTTTAATCATAAGTTTTGGTGAAAGTTTTGTTAATGCATAAACAAAGCAAACCAAAAAGCACATTAAACACATAGATGCAAAATTCTTACATAAAAAGATAAATATAATTAAAACAAAACAAGACAATATTTTCGCTCTTGCATCTAATTTGTGTATAAAAGAATTTCCAGGAAAAAACTGACCAATTGTAATATCTTTAACCATTTATTTTCCCCCTTTTAAGAAATTCCAGTAATTTTTCTTTACCATCACTTACTGTATAAACATCGGTTGGCACATCAAATCCAGCTTCGTGAAGTTTTAAAAATACTCGTGTAATTTCAGGTACATCAAGACCTAATTTTAAAAGTTCACTACCTTTTGAATAAACTTCTGGCACTGTACCATTCATTACAATATTGCCATCACTTAAAACAATTACTCTGTCAGCAATCAAAGCAACATCATCCATATTATGAGAAACAAAAATAACTGTACTGTTAGTTGATTCGTTATAAGATTTAATTAAACTGAGTAAATCATTTTTACCAACAGGATCAAGTCCTGCGGTTGGTTCATCAAGAACAAGAACTTTTGGCTTCATTGAAATAACGCCCGCAATTGCAACACGCCGTTTTTCACCACCAGATAAATCAAATGGTGATTTAGTAAGATAATCTTCTGTAAGACCAACAAATTTTATAGATTCAAGAACACGTTCTTTTATTTTTTCTTCTGAAAGTCCCATGTTTTTAGGTCCGAAAGCTATATCTTCGAAAACAGTGGACTCAAAAAGCTGATGCTCAGGATATTGGAAACAAAGTCCTACACCAAAACGACATTTTCTTACACTTTCTTTTGAAGACCAGATATTTTCATCTTCAAATAAAACCTCTCCACTTTCAGGTTTTAAAAGACCATTTAAATGTTGTAAAAGTGTACTTTTACCTGAACCAGTATGACCAATTACGCCAACAATTTCACCGATTTCAAAATCAACAGAAACGCCCTTTAAGGCACCTATCTGAAACGGGGTGCCTTTTGAATACGCATATTCTAAATTTTTAACTGAAAGTACTGACATAATTATTATCCTTTATTTTAAAATAAACTTTTGAATGCTTCTGAAAATGCATCTTCTGTTAAAACTTTCAACCCTAAATCGTAGCCCTCTTTTTTTAACTCCAATGCTAACTCGAGTGGCTTAGGTACAGAAAGTCCGATTTTTTTGAGTTCTTCTGTTTGCGAAAAAACTTCGCTAGGTGTACCATCGAATTGAACAACACCATCATTCATAACTTCAACTCTGTCGGCATTTACCGCTTCATCCATAAAATGAGTTACAAGTATAATTGTCATACCCAACTCATTTTTAAGACGCGTTAAAGCAGACATAACTTCTTTTCTGCCTTTTGGGTCAAGCATAGCGGTAGGCTCATCAAGAATGATACATTCGGGCTTCATTGCG
>CALAEU010000315.1 GCA_937891215.1 uncultured Clostridia bacterium | reverse complement strand
GTAAGAAATACAGTGAACTGTGGAACGCCCAGGCACAGTATTATAAAGTGTGATATTCTATTATCACTGTGTTAAAGATGAAATTTTGGAGTGCCTAAAAAACATATAAAAGTGAATATGAAACGACCACCTTACTTGTGTTTTGCAGGTAAGGTGGTCGTTTTTGACTGGTGATATGAAATGTAAAAGAAAAAACATTTTGATATTAAAGCCACAATTTTGAATAATTTCGCAATAAAACAAATATTTTTGATGTTTTTTCATTGTGCTATTGAGTAATTTTGTAAAAATTATGCAAAATTAGCAAATAACCCCTTGACAAAATAAGCTTTTGAGTGTATATTATATATTGAAAGGGTGGTAAATATGTTAGTTTCTTTTGAAGTGACAAATTATGGACCATTTTCTGGAACAGTTGGTATTTCCACACAAGTTGAGTCAACTAAAAAAGAGTATTTAGAAACCAACACATTTATTGATGGTGATAAACGCTATAATTATGTTAGCTATATCTATGGATTTAATGGTTCGGGCAAAAGTAATATTTTTAAGGCTCTTTTAAGTATGAAGCAAATACTAACTTTATCTCCAATTATCGCAACTAATAATCAACAGTTTCTTGATAACTCCCAGATAAATTATGAAGTAACAGGACAACGAAACTTCTTTAAATTTAAAGAAGGATACAAAGATGTATCTACTTGTTATACAATTGAGATTAAAATAAACAATATCCAATATTCATATGGTTTTGAAATTCTAAATAAAAAAATAGTAAAGGAATTTTTATATAGAAAAAATAAACGTAAAGAAATGTTGCTTGAGAGAACTTCAGAAAAATTTGAAGATATTGTTGTAAAAAGTGATTTGAAGTCATTTGAAAATTTCCGTTCGACAGTTAAAGAAGATGTGTTATGTCTTTCAATGGCTATGTTCTTAAATAATCCACTCGCTGTTCGAATATACAATGAAATTGATTCTATAAAAGTGGTTAATATGGCTTCGTTAAATAGTGTACAGAGTTTTACTGATGAATTAAGTGAAGACGATTTGGATTTTTACACTAATTTCATCAAGCTTGCAGACCAAACAATTAAAAAAATAAATGTTTCTCTTGAAAAAGAGGAAGTGAATAAAAGAATTCAACTTAGCAATGATTTTGAAAGTCGAGAGTTTGTAATAAAGAATTTTAAAGTAGATGTGGAGTCAGTACATAACGTATACAAAGACAGAAAAATTACTGGTGAGATAACATTACCTTTTTTACAATTCGAGTCTAACGGAACTATAAAATTGTTTGGTATATTACCTGCAATATTTGACACCTTGAAATCTGGTGGTGTTATATTTGTTGATGAAATTGAAAATGGGTTACATCCTAATCTTACAAGAATAATAGTTGAGTTATTTAATTCACAAGAATTAAATCCTTTTAATGCACAACTAATATGCAGTAGTCATGACACTTTATTATTAAAGAATAATGTTAGACGAGACCAAGTTTGGTTCTTGCATAAAAATAAGTACGGTGAAAGTTCAATAAAACGTTTATCAACTTTCCCTGGCACAAGAACTAGTGATGATATTGCAAAGAAATATCTTAGTGGTGCATTCGGGGAAATACCAAAAATTTAACAAAAAGAAAAAGGCGACTCGGCAAAGTCACCTTCTTCATATAGGGAATATTGACGGTTGGACCCGCAACATACCCCAGGTTATGTAAAGTATGTTAACACAAAACAACTTGATTGTCAATGACTTCAAGATTAAAAGTGCGCCGTCAGGAAAGGTAAGGTTTGTTTGAATGGCAAAGACAAAAACCAGTACATCTGGCAAACAACAAAAGAAGATTGTTCCTGTAAAACCTTATAAAAAGGCGGATGGAACAAAAGTTAAAGGTCACCGTAGGTCGACCCCTAATTAAACTAACGCACAATTAATCTTGAAAGGAGGAGATAGTTATGTTTAATACTGGTGAAAAGCCTGGAAAAGGTACATACCGATGTGTATGCTGTGGAACAATTGTTGTTCTTGATGATAACACTGACACATTGCCACCTTGTCCAAAATGTCATAAGACAACATATTACAGAATTAGTTACTAATTTTTTATGAAAAAGCAGGGCGGAAGTTTACTTCTGCCTTGTGATTTTCTTAAATATGTAATTAATGTAGTATTTATGCTAATAAGCTGAACAAGCACTCTGGAAAGATACAAAACCAGAGTGCTTGTTCGCTTTAAAGTGTATAAATTAGATATTAAAATATAGTTTAGTTGTTTTGTTATAGTAAGATGTAAGATGGAGAATTTTACTTCTGTAAATAAAAACTACATAATCGAAATATCCTTTATATTGTGACATTCAGTACAAAGAGTACGTAAGTTGTCTAAATCATTTGTACCACCAAGACTTAATGGGATAATACGGTCTATCTCCAATAATGCACCTTCATAAATTGATTTTCCACACATTTGACATGCATATGAATCTCTTTCAAAAACTTGATTCTTTAATGCTTTTATATTATGCCCTTTAAGTTTTTGAAAGCCTTGTATATATACTTTCCCAGTATCATAATGGCTATTATCATATCCTTGAGAATAATCAATAGATAACTCAACCTTCATAACGACAGTATGTGTATTTCTCACAATTCCTGTTTCAGTTTGTTTACTATTAATGTATTCGGTAACTTCCCCGGAAGAATCGAATTCAATTCTTGCAAATAAGCGCAATACTTCATCTTCTTCGATTGAAATGTTTTCAACTTTCTTTACATCTAATTTGAATTCTTTTACTGAATTAAAAACACCACCAAAATAACTTTTGCTATTAAATAAATGTTCATATTTTGTTGATGATGAATAATACTCCAACAACTCTTTTTTCAGTATTTCTTCTGCGTTACTTAAAATATCGCAGATTACATTTTCTTTGTATTTATTCTTTGCAACTAACGATTCTACGGTTGTAGTTCCTATTCTGAATTTATTACAATACTTTGTTAAAAAGTCTGTAAAGTTCATCATCTCAAATTCAGCTTTTCCTTTTGCGATAGAATCAAATTCTTCCTTTAGTTCTGGTGCGATAGTGGGTTCTCCTCGTTTTATCCACCAATCGCCCTTCTTTTCGTTTTCCACAAAAACAACACATAATTTATCTTCATCTTTTAGAGTGTGAACTAATTCAGTTGTTTTTCTAAGTACATCTTTCCATATCAAAAAATCACCATAACGACGGCGATAAATCACGGCTTTATTTGAGTCTTCCTTATCTATATCTGTTAATCCTGGTGGGATATTATACTTGCTACGCAGTTCTCCTTCCTCATATAATTCAATTCGTTGAACTTCTGTTAGAAGATATGGCGGGTTTGCTTTATGTATTTGATTAACAAACATGTCAATAACATCTTGGGATTCCGAAATTATTCCCATTCTTTTTTTATATTCAGTGTTTAGTGCTTCAAGTTCATCCTTAATCTGATATCTTATTTCATTAAGTTTTTCCTCAATTTCACTAATGATTTTTTCATCTGCTAAAATGGCATTATTTTTTAAATATAAAAGTTCTTTTTTTATCTGGTCGCTTGTTTGAGCAATCTTATCACGAGCACTTGTAGAGGCGTTTTTTATTACATTTAATGCACATTCTCTTTTTTTCTTTGAATGGTTATTAAATTCCCAATACACTTGTTCTGGCAACCAAAACATTGCTTTTTCTTTTTCAAACTTAGATATAATTTCTTCCAAAGCTAATGGATGAATCATATAAAGGTCTAACAACGCATTTGTATCGAAAATAACTAGTAGCATTACAATTTTCTCCTTTTTTTCTTTATCGCTCTGACTTTAACAAAGCATAATAACAAGCATCACAGATGCCCTGGTTATTCCAATCAGAACTACGCAAAGTGCCTTCATATTTCATTCCGCATTTTTGCATTACCTTGCCTGAATTTGGGTTCTTCGGGTCATGCCTTGATTCAATACGATTTATACCTACAACATCAAATAAATAATCCATAACAGTTTTAAGTGCTTCCGATGTAATTCCTTGATGCCACCAAGTTCTACCAATGCAATACCCGATATGCATCATAGAAACTTCTTCGTTCATATGTACTACGGCAATATCACCAATAGGCTCATTACCAATTTCTTTTAATACGATAGCCCGATGATAATAATTATCGTTAGAATATTCTTTTAACCATTCATTTATAATGCTTTGGCTTATTGCCTCACTGGAGTGTGTCTGCCACATTAAGTATTTAGTGACCTCTGAATCGGATGCCCAATTCTTATACATTGCGACAGCATCTTCACTCACATATCTTCTTAAAACTAATCTGTCTGTCTCTAACCTTTGTGTTCCGTAATGTTTCATAATTTTATTCCTTCTTTAGCAAGTCTTCAAGAGGCTTGAAAATCAATGATGTATCAATATATTCTTCTATATATTCGCCGTCTTTCCAATATGATTTTAAGCCGAATGCTTCAATATTGTGATAAGAAGCATCGCTTGTAATCAATCTATATTCATTATCTACAATTTCAAGTGCTGTGCAGTTTGACATTGATAATCCAATTTGCTTACTTGATTTTAATAACTCTTTTACATTATCAAGGCGGTCTTTTTCATCACAATGAGGCACGAATAATCCGTCAACAAAGCCCAAGCACTCAACACCAATTAGAGGTTGGTCATCACCATACTTGATTTTAAGAGAGTCAGAAGAACATTCTTTAAACCAACAGTTAGCACCTGCAGAAACACCGCACATTACTTTGCCGTCAATCCAAGCTTGTTTTAAGGTTTTGTCAAAACCTGTTTCTTTCCAAAGTTTAATCATATCAAGTGTGTTTCCACCACCCTCAAATATGATGTCTGCCCAATCAACAAGGCTTTTTACAAGTTCAGTATTAGTTAATGCATTGCTTTTTAAATCTTTACAGGAACAGCCATACATTTCTCCGTAAATGTCAACCATTACCTGAAAGTAACTTTCTTGTCTTTCCAATGGTTGAGCGTGTGCAATTAAAAGAAAGTTTGGATATTCTTTACCTGTAAGTCTGATTATTTCTTTATCTTGATTTGCAAGTTCGTATGGGTAGCGTGTACCATCAGAACGTTTTCTTCCGTTCTCACCACCACCGATAGCAACTATTTTTCTGCTCATTATGACTTCACCTCAATTTTAATAATTATACCACATCCCCACCAAACAAATCAACCTGAA
>CALAEU010000314.1 GCA_937891215.1 uncultured Clostridia bacterium | reverse complement strand
ATGCCTGGATATGCTTCTGGTAAAATCTGGATTCCAAAAGCTGTACCATTACCAATAAATTCACGAAGAAAACCGATAATTACAAGAGCCATTGTGAATCCAAGACCCATACCAATCCCGTCGAAGATTGATGCTACAGGACCATTCTTAGATGCAAATGCTTCTGCACGGCCTAAGATGATACAGTTTACTACGATTAACGGAATGTACAGACCCAGTGATTCGTAAAGTGCAGGAATGTAAGCCTGTGTAACCATTTCTACAACAGTTACTAAGGATGCTACGACTACGATGAATGCCGGAAGTCGAACTGCATCTGGAATAATTTTTCTTAAAAGGGAGATTAACAGGTTGGCACAAACAAGTACCGCCATTGTTGAAACACCCATACCAAAACCGTTTGTTGCGGAAGTTGTTACCGCAAGTGTCGGACACATACCCAGCATTAAGATTAAGGCCGGGTTTTCTTTGATGACACCATTATAAATAAGCTGTAAATATGATTTCATTTATGTCCCCCTCCTTATTTCACATTTGCTGCGAAGAAATCTCTTGCTGCATTGACTGCGTTTGTAACCGCTCTTGAAGAAATTGTAGCACCGGATACACTATCAATCTGGTTTGGTTCTGTAGAACCGCCTGCCTTGTTAACTACGAAGCTGTCTACATCATCACCAAGATACTGATCTTTGAAGGCTGCTTCTGTTACGAGCATACCCATACCAGCTGTTTCAGAAATTTCTGTAAATTCAATACCTGTTACAATACCATTTAAGTCAAGACCGATTGACATTACGATGTCACCGTCGAAACCGTCACCGCTTGTCGCGCTGATTACATAACCAACTGTTTCACCGCCGGCTTTACCAACCATGACTTTGTTAATATAGGATTTTTCAAAATCTGTGCCGTAAATACCACCGCCAAGTGCTGCAACTGCTGCATCGATTGCTTCATCTGAAACAAATTCTTCTGCTGCTATACATACTGCTTTGTAAGATTCCTGTTCTTTTGCAAGCTTCTGAGCTGCAATTGTATCTTTTGTTAATGCATATACACCACTGAGTGCTGCACCAGCTACTAAAGTGATAATGCAAAGAGTAATTGCTGGTTTTGGAATAGAGAAACCAGTTTTTTCTGCTTTTTCTTCCATTCCTTTTTTGATTGATTCATTTATATACGAAACAATATCGTCTTTAATATCGTAATCTTTTTCAGGAATAAGAACTGCTTCAGCACCATTGGCAACTGCAAGTTCCAAAGCGATGTGACCTGCATGCCTTCCCATAACCTCAACAACACTGCACCTTTCGTGGGACTGTGTTGTATCACGAAGGCGGTCCACCATTTCCATTGCGGTGTTCATTGCGGTATCAAAACCTATAGTGTATTCGGTTGAAGCAATGTCATTGTCGATTGTGCCGGGAATACCGATACAAGGAATACCTTTAAGAGTAAGGGCGCGTGCACCTTTAAAAGTACCGTCGCCACCGATTGTTACGATACCCTCAAGACCGAATTCTTTACAAACTTCAACTGCTTTATCCTGAACTTCAGATTCAGCAAATTCAGGACAACGAGCAGAATAAAGCATTGTACCGCCACGATGAATAATATCAGAAACGGAACGAAGATTCATTTCATACATATCGCCCTCAACGAGACCTTTATAACCACGACGGATACCCATAACTCTCATTCCGCTTTCGCAAGCAGTTCTTACTACCGCACGAATAGCAGCGTTCATACCGGGTGCGTCACCGCCACTTGTAAGTACACCGATTGTTTTCACTTCAATGACCTCCATCACACATATGTTTTGTTTTAAATCCAGTGAATTATATCATAGAATTATTAATCTATCAAGACTAAAAAGAGAAATTCCGTCAAAATTGTAAAATATTGTAGAATTTGCCTTTTTAATATTTTTATGATATACTCACTTGCGGTGATAATATGAAAAACATGCTAATAAAAATTACATCTTTATTGATTACCATAATTCTTCTATCTTCCTGTAGTAATACAAAGGTTTTGAGAACTAAAGAAATAACAGATAAAATAGCACAAACTTCTGTTGTTACAGAAACCGACATAAAAGAAATTGAAGAATACAAAAATTTCTTTAAAGTGTTCAAGGCAGATTTTACAATTCCCGGTCTTTTTGAGGGTATAATCCCACAAGGAATTTGCTATATAGGTGAACTTAATGCTTTTGCTGTAAGCGGTTATTATGAAAACGGTTTATACCCTTCAATGCTTATGCTTATTGATGCAAAATCAGGGAATTTTACGAAAGCATTTCCTTTGCAGAATGTTGACGGAAAAGACTATTTTGGTCACGCAGGTGGTCTTACTACATCGGAAGATTATATTTATATCACAAGCGAAAGCACTTGCTACATATGTGAAATCGAAAGCTTAAAAAACCTGAAAAATAGTGAAGTTCTTCAATTTGAAAGCAACTTTAAGCTTAACACTTTCGGTTCTTTTGCTTGTTATAACGATGGTGTTTTATGGACCGGTGATTTCATTGAAAGCAGTGATAAAGGGAGAGAAATTTCACGAAAAATCACAACTCTGGGTAGCGGTGAAACTTTTTATGCATACTGCGAGGGTTACATATTAAAAGACGGTATTCCCGATGTTAAAAAAATCAATTCTGAAACCACAGGCTATATCCCCGATTACCTTTTAGCAATTCCCGAACAGGTTCAGGGTTTGAGCTTTACAGATAGTGGAAAAGTTATATTCTCAACAAGCTACGGAAGAAAAAACAACTCAAAAATTTATGTTTATGATGATATTCTTTTAACTGAACGAATCGGCACCTATAAAATTGAGGAAATAGAAATCGATCTTTTAGCTTGCAGTTCCGATTTATTGAAAGAAACGATAATTGCTCCCCCAATGGCTGAGGGCATCACCCAAGGCGAAAAAGGACAATACATCATATTCGAATCAGGTGCAGAGAAGTACCGAAATCATAGAGGTAAATATCCGACAGATACGGCATTTAAAGCAATAATAGAATAAAAAAAGTGGAATGAATTAAATCCAAAAGAAATTTAATTCATTCCATTGTTTTTTTACTTAATGGGCATTAATCAGGTTTTTTAAAACGGGACACAACCCTGAAAAATCAGGGAAAAAAATCAGGGGACGGTTCTGTGATTGGGTTGCTTTCATACTAAAAACCACCCCTGATTTCAAATTTTAAAATAGCGAAAAACCTTGATATATAAGGGTTTACGGCTCAATCATAGAACACCGCATGCTCCAAAAAGCACACACAACAAATGAAAACC
>CALAEU010000313.1 GCA_937891215.1 uncultured Clostridia bacterium | reverse complement strand
TACTTTATTTTTAACTGAATCAACAATTTGATTGTACATTGTCATTTGTTTTTTATTATATTTACATCCACCTGGCATATCAAGATCAATCCCAGATTTTATACCAGCAACTCTATCTTTTGTTGCTCCCCAATCTGTCATTACTAATCCATCAAATTTCCATTTTTTCCTTAGTAATGTATTTGTTAAATAATAATTTTCACTGCAATGTATTCCATTAATTTTATTATATGCACACATAATAGTTTTTGGATGAGCTATTTTAGTTGCTATTTCAAAAGGTTTTAAATATATTCAGTTTATACCTTGTCTTAAACCTTTTGGTTCTCACGAAGAAAGTGAACTTTATATGACACCGGAGCAATATGGTGATTTTCTTATTAAAGTCTTTAACCTTTATGTAAAAGATTATGTCCGTCATAATTACATAAGTATTCGTCAGTTTGATAACTGGGTAAGACTTTTTCTGAGACAACCAGTTGAACAATGTGGAATTTTGGGCCACTGTACACATCAGTACGTTTCAGAAGCAAACGGTAATATTTACCCTTGTGACTTTTATTGTACTGATGAATATTTTCTTGGTAATATTCTTGAAACTGATTTTGATACAATGGAAAAAAGTGAAATTGCAAAGAATTTTATAAAAGAAAGTCTTAAAGTACCAGAGAAGTGTAAAAAATGTAATGTTTTCGGTCTTTGCAGAGCGGGGGGATGTAAAAGAACCAGGGTTAGTGAAGATTATTGCATTGCTTATAAGAGATTTTTTTCATCTTGCTTACCACTTTTCAGAGTGTTTATAAATGAAAAAACTTGGAGTGTTTAAGGAGTATTTTTATGAACTGGAACGAAAAAATATATAATGAAAACGAAAAACCACTCGATAACCTAGTCAGCGGCTATAGTCACACATCAATTTTCAGAAGAATTGCTTTTATTGGTGACAGTCTTTCATCCGGCGAATTTGAAACCTGTGATAAAAACGGTAACAAGGCATACCACGATTTATATGAATACTCGTGGGGTCAATATATTGCACGAAAAAATGGTTTAACTGCGTTTAATTTTTCGCGTGGTGGAATGACTGCAAGTGAGTATATTGAATCATTTGGTGATGCAAATGATTTATTTAATAAAGATAAAGCGTGTCAGGCTTATGTAATTGCTCTTGGTGCCAATGATATTCACAGCGGTATTGAAATAGGTTCGGTTGATGATATTGATACAAGGGATTTTACTAAAAATAAAAAGACTTTTATTGGTTACTATGGTGCAATTATAAGTCGCTACAAAGAAATAAGCCCTGATGCAAAATTCTTTTTTGTATCATTTCCTAAAGACGAGTTAAGAACCAATAACCCTAATTTTGAAGTGTTTTATAATGAACTTTATAAATTAACAGAGATTTTTGAAAATTCATATGTAATAGACCTTTATAAATATGGTCCTGTTTATGATAAAAAGTTTAAAGCTCAGTTCTATCTTCACGGACATCTTAATCCGTCTGGTTACATTTTAACTGCAGAGCTTATTGATTCTTATATAGACTATATTGTTCGTCATAATCCTGACGATTTTAAAAATGCAGGTTTTATAAATTCTGGAATCATCTACAAATGTTAACCAAAAAAGTGTTTGCGTTATTACTCGCAAACACTTTTTTGGTTAAATTAATTTATATCCTTTTTTCAAAAATTCTTTTGCTTGTTCAATTGTTGGCCAGGTAAAATAACTACCATTTTCAATGTCATTCTTTTTTGTTATTACAGTATTATTTGTGATATTCTTAATTGCTTCTAACATTAATTCGCCACCAAGAAACTTTGTTTTTTTCATTAAGTTAAACATAGTTTTACAATCAGAAATATCAACAGTTCCTTGAACAATTATATCGCCATCATCAATTTTTGAACTCATATAGTGTACTGTTGCTCCGCCTTGCTTTTCTTCATTGTAAAGATACCAAAAAGATGGAAGGCAACCGCGATAATCAGGGAGTAAAGAACCATGAACATTTATAACACCATGTTTAGGTATATTTAAAAGTTCTTCTTTAATTATCTGTGGAGCGGAATATGAAACAATTAAATCTGGTTTTAAATTTTTTATGTGTTCTACAAATTCTTCAGAATTACTATCAGTTATAACTCTAAAAGGTAAATCATTAGATTTTGCTATACTCTCAACTGAATAAATACCTTTAAATACTTTATAATTCATCATTTTGTCAATTATATCGAAAACAGTATAAAGAATTGTTAAAACACCCATTTTTGCACACTGAATGAAACCAAACCAATTATAGTAATCTTTATATTTGTTGTTGAGTGAAGATTTGCAATCAACCTGCACAACTTCAATAACATCAGCAACTAACGCAGTTTTTAAAATGTTTTTTGGTAAAAAAAATCTGTCACTTTGTGTCATAATAACTATTTTTAATTTTGGGTTTTCCATTTAAATACCTCTTATTCAACCTTTACATTTTCAATTCGTTCTTTTGAAACTGAGTTTACTAATTCGTTATAAATAAATTTAGGTGTTTTACCTAAAATACTAAATACTATACAAATTATAGTATAAATAATCATTTTTAAATCATATAGTAAACTCTTATTTTCAACATAAAAAACATCTAATGCTAATCTTGTTGGTAAAACTTTTTCTATATAATCATCTTCACCTTCGATTTTATCGCCATAAATATAATCATATAAAGCGGAAGGTCCTGTAAGACCAGCGGTAACAGTACCTGCTTTTTGAAATTCACCATTTCTCACAATTTCGAGTTGATCAACAGCAGCAGGGCGAGGACCAACGATTGACATAGTACCATTTAAAATATTCAAAAGTTGAGGGAGTTCATCAATTTTAGTTGCTCTAATAAATTTACCAAAAGGAAAAATTCTACTTTCTTCTCCTCTGAAAACAGATTCATTTGCTTTTGTCTGATACATTGAACGAAATTTATACATTTTAAAAATCTTATTGTTTTTTCCAACTCTTTTTGCAATATAAAAAGCAGAACCTGAATCAGATAGTTTGATGCCTATAACTGTAAATAACCAGATAGGGCTTGAAACAATCAATCCTAAAAGCGAACACAAAACATCAAAAGTACGTTTTATAATATTGTAAATCATATTTCTCTCCTGAATACACACTCAAAACTCTCTGCGTAATTACAACCGCTTTGTGCACCTCTGTATGCAGCCAACCCTTCAATTGATTCTTTACTTCGTGGATGGGGGTAATCGCGCATAACATCACGGTATTGTGACAAAGCATTAATTTTTGTTTCAATACCTTGCTTTCCTACCTCAACAAAAACATTTGGATTGAACTTATTTAAAGCTGAGTTAACCGTCCATTCGGTTGAAGAAAGAACTTCCATAAACAAAAACGAAGATAGGGGTTTAATATCGTTTCTGCGTTGGAAAATCCTCATTGCTGCCTGACAAGCTAATGATGTATGCAAGTGGTCATTGTTTGTGTCAGATGGATGATGTGTGATGATAACATCAGGTTCAAATTCAATAATTGCTTTTTCAATAAATTGAACTAAATTAAGGTGAGGAGTAGTATTCATCTGAATATTGGGGAAATTCCCCTCAAAAACTTGTGAAACACCTAGTATTTCAAGACATGAATACATATCTTTCGAAAGTTCAGAATCAGACGGCTTTAAAGCTCTTGCTTGTGCTTGTGTTGACATAATACAAACAGAAACTTTATTGTTTTCTGAAGTTAATTTTTTTATTGTTGCACCTGCTCCTAAAACTTCATCATCAGGGTGTGCAACTACAATTAAATAATTCATAAATTCACCTGAAATTTAAAGTGTAAATTTTTAGTTTATATTACCATATATCTGTGATTTAGTCAACAATGCCTTTTATGTTATGTTTGATTTTTCTTACTTTGGTTATACTAAATTTTGGTGATGAAAATGTGTACTGCAATTACTTACAAGACAAATGATTTCTATTTTGGTAGAAATTTAGATGTTGAACGTTCTTATAACGAAAGGGTAGTTATAACACCACGAAGTTTTGAGCTTAAAATGCGGTGTGTTGAATCATTAAAAACGCATTACGCCATAATTGGTATGGCAACAGTTATTGATAATTTTCCTCTTTATTTTGACGCAACAAATGAAAAAGGCCTTTCAATTGCAGGGCTAAATTTTCCAGAAAATGCAGATTATAAACCAATTGATAAAAAACTTAATAATAATGAGATTGTTGATATTGTAATTGAGGATGGAACGACAAATCTGTACGAACGTTTTCTAAAAAGGTTATGGAAGGGGTTTTAAATATGATAAAAGTTACCGATAATGAGTTGAAAACTATTAAGGGTGGTGCAGGAATAGGCACATATATTTTAATAGGAGGTTTAGTAGTTTTTGTAATTGGTATAATTGATGGTTATATAAGACCGTTAAAATGTAATTAGGAGGTATTTATGAAATTAACAAATAAAGAATTATGTACAATAGTTGGTGGCAGTGTTTCAGCTACGTTTTTAAACGCAATTGCAAGAGGAATTGAAACAATTTTAGATCTTGGACGTAGTGTTGGTACTGCTATAAGAAGGATTGGTAGTAATTCGATATGTCAACTATAGCAAAAATAAGTTTAAAAAAAATAATTTTGGGTGCCGGCTTAATATTATTGGTTCCACTAATTTCTATAGTAATGAGAGTTATATTTATATATGGTAATTATATAGGAACGCAAGCACGGGTTATTATGGAAGAGGAAATTTGTAAATAAAAAGGAGATTTTTCTCCTTTTTTTGCCTAAATGCCTTAATTTTAAATAAATTTTTCTTGTATTTTAAAATTATCAGTAGTATAATAATGCATAGTTAAGAAGGGAGGGATATTGAAATGACAAAAGTAGTTGTTCGTAATGGCAATGTTGACGGTGCATTAAG
>CALAEU010000312.1 GCA_937891215.1 uncultured Clostridia bacterium | reverse complement strand
GTGCTTCTTGATATTATGATGCCGAATATTGACGGACTTGAAGTTTGTAAAAGACTCCGAAAAATCAGTAGTACGGTAGGTATTATTATGCTTACAGCAAAAACTCAGGAAATGGACAAGGTGTCTGGTCTTCTTATGGGTGCTGATGATTACATAACAAAACCATTTTCACCATCAGAATTAATGGCACGTGTAGATAGTGTCTATAGACGAGTTGCAATGAACTCGAATCAAAATAATCAACAAGTTCCTGCTGATAAAATAAGTATTAATCCATTTGAACTCAATTTAAGGAACAGAACACTTTTCAAAAATGGCGTTCAGATTGAGTTGACTCAGGTTGAATTCCAGATTATTGAATTCTTTTTTACAAATCCTGGTAAAGCACTTAGCAGAACTGATATTTTAAAACACGTATGGGGCGAATCATATTACGGTGATGAAAAAGTAGTTGATGTTAATATGCGTCGACTCAGAATGAAAATAGAAGATGAACCATCTTTACCAAAACATCTTGTTACAGTATGGGGAATGGGATATAAGTGGAATTGATTCGTAAAAGATTTGATAAAATTAAATCCTTTTTTCAACCTGAAGGTATAACAAAGCGTTGGATGACAAATACACTTTTGGTTACGGCGATAATTCTTGCGATAATCCTTGCGATTTCAGTTTATGCTGTTGCGAGTTATTACAGAAATTATGCTTCAAATGTTTTGTATAGTTATGCAAACGATAGTGTTACAACTTTCTTTTCACCATATCTTGATGGTACTGAAGAATCTTTTCAGGAAAAATCAATGGAATTTGTCGAGAATTTTGCTGATAAATCCAAGGTTGAAGTAATGGTTATAGACCGACATGGTAGAGTTGCAGTTTCATCATCAGGCTTTGCAGTTGAAGAAACTATGAAAAGTATGGATGATGTAACACAGGCTATGGAGTCAAAAACTGGTATCAGTAGTTGGGCCGGATTTAATGAAAATGGCGAACACGTTATGAGTGTTGCAATGATTTTTCCAACATCTGATGGTAATTTTAAAGGCGCAGTAAGATTTGTAACTTCACTTTCAAGTATTGACTCACAGATTTACGGATTTGTTGCAATTGTTTTTCTTATTTATATAATCGCTCTGGCGTTCGTTATGGTTTCAGGTTCGTTCTTTATAAAGACAATTGTTGTTCCAGTAAGAAAAATCAATGATGCAACAAAAGAATTTACACAAGGGAATTTTGATGTGCGGATTGAACTTGCTGGTGATGAAAAGGACGAGATAAATGAGTTGGCAGATTCGGTAAACAATATGCTTAACGAAGTATCCGCAACCGATAAAATAAAAAATGACTTTATAACAACCGTTTCACACGAATTGCGTACGCCTTTGACTGCTATTAAAGGTTGGGGTGAAATGCTTCGCGAATTAGGACCTGATGATATAGAACTTGCAAAGCGAGGTACTGATATTATAATCAATGAATCAGAAAGATTATCACAATTAGTTGAAGAACTGCTTAATTTTTCGAGAATTCAGAATGGTACCCTTTCTTTAAGACTTGAAAAAATTGATGTTTTAGCAGAACTGGATGAAACAATCTTTGTATTTAAAGAGCGTTCAAAGCGTGATGGTATTGAACTTACTTATTCTGCACCAGAGTTACCTGCACCAATGATGGCAGACCCTAACAGAATAAAACAAGTTTTTGTTAATATTCTTGATAATGCTTTCAAATACACCGAAAGAGGTGGTATGGTAAGTGTTGAAGCGTATATTTCAGATGGTCATTTAATAATTCAGGTTCTCGATACAGGTTGCGGGATAGCACAGGAAGATTTACCTAATGTTAAAATGAAATTTTATAAGGCTAATCTTCAGGTGCGTGGTTCTGGAATTGGTCTTGCAGTAGTAGATGAACTTGTAAAAATGCATAATGGTACACTTGACATACAAAGTAAACTCGGCATTGGTACAACCGTTACAATTGCATTACCTGTTGAAGTAGTGGAAGTTGAAAATGATAATAATTTATTAAATGATATTATAGGAGAAGATATTTCTGATGTCTAAAGAAAATAGAAAAGTTTCAATTGGTGGTCAGGCGTTGATTGAAGGTATAATGATGCAGGGTCCAAAAGGCGCTGCTATGTCTGTCCGTTTGCCAAGTGGTGAAATTGAAACGGAACAGCTTGAATTAAAGAAACTTAAAGATAAATTTAAACCAGCAGGATGGCCTTTAATCAGGGGGATTATTAATTTCGTTGAGTCAATGTTATTTGGTTTTAAATGTATTGAAAAATCAGCTGAAAAAGCAGGGCTTGACGATGAGAATATCTCCGAAGAGGAAATGTCTAAACTCGATAAATGGCTTTCTGAACATTTTGGTCCTAAAATGATTGCAGTAATTTCAGGTATTGCTATGGTTTTGGGTTTTGGTCTTTCATTCCTTTTGTTTGTTTATTTACCAACTTTTCTTGTTGATGTAGTTGATAAATACATTTTTAAAGAAGCTTTTGCAAATTTACATCCACTTTTTGAAGGTATTATGAGAATGATTATATTTGTTTTTTATTTTTATATTGTTTCTCTTATGCCAGACATTAAGCGTGTATTTATGTATCACGGAGCAGAGCATAAAAGTATTTTCTGCTATGAAAATGGTTTAGAACTTTCAGTAGAAAATGTAAAAAAACAATCTCGCTTTCACCCAAGATGTGGCACAAGTTTTATTTTTGTTGTTATAATAATCAGTATTTTTATTTCATCGGTACTTGTTGTTTTATTCCCGACAATTGATGACGTAAGACTTGTATGGATTGCAATAAAATTACTAATAATACCTATAACCGTTGCTTTTAGTTATGAATTTATTAAATATGCAGGTACACATGATAATATATTGGTTAAAATACTTTCGTTCCCTGGACTTATGATGCAACGAATTTCAACAAAGGAACCAACTGATGATATTATTGAAGTTGGTATCGCCGCTTTAAAAGCAGTCTTACCAGATGATATGGAGGACAATAATTGAATTTATACACATTTTTCAGAAATTCAGTGAATACATTATCAAAAACTGGGTGTGATAGTCCTGAATTTGATGTTCAGCAGTTATTTGATTTTTGTCTGAATATAAACAAAACTCAACTTCTTTTAAAAGCAAATGAAAAAATTGATGATATGAATCTTGATTTTTTTAATGAGTGTCTGGAAAAAAGAAAGAATCGTGTCCCACTTCAGTACATTTTAGGCGAATGGGATTTTTATAAATATAAATTCAAAGTTGGCGAAGGTGTTTTAATTCCACGACCTGAAACAGAGATTATTCCGGATTATATTTATAACAAGTTTAAATCGAATCCGCCAAAAGTTGTTTATGATGTTTGTTCAGGCAGCGGTTGTTTAGGTGTAACTATTGCAAAACTTTTTCCGCTTTGCAGGGTCTTTTCTATTGATATTTCAGACGATGCTATAAAATATACAACACTCAATAAAGAACTTTTGGAAACTGATAATGTAACAGTTAAAAAAGCAGATATGCTTGACGAAACTTCACCGATTGGATTGCCGTTTGCAGATATTATTATTTCAAACCCACCATACATAAAAACTGACGAATTGAAAGATTTACAGGAAGAAGTTCAGTTCGAGCCAGAAATAGCACTTGATGGTGGTGAAGATGGTCTTGTATTTTACAGAGCATTGAAAAACAACTGGTTTCCATTTTTAAAACGTGACGGTTTAATGATTTTGGAATGTGGTGAAAATCAGGCGAAAGATATACTTGAAATTTTCCTAACTTCTGCAAAAGGTGCCAGAATAATTGAAGATGGTCAGGGAATTGAAAGAATAATTGTTTTAAAAAAATAATTTGGAGTAGAGAATAATGATTAGTATTATAAGACAAGTAATTTCTGGTCAGATGGATTTTATATATCTGATTATATATTTAGGTGCAACCGCATACGTAGTTTTCTGTACATTGCCATTGCACGAATATGCACATGCACTTGTGGCTGATAAATTAGGAGACGACACCCCAAAAAAAATGGGCAGATTAACAATCAGTCCAATGGCACATATAAGTCCTTTGGGTGCGCTAATGATATTCTTATGTGGTTTCGGTTATGCAAAACCTGTACCAGTTAGAATGAAGAATTTTAAAAATCCAAAAAGAGATATGGCACTCGTTGCGTTAGCTGGGCCTTTATGTAATATTTTACAGGCGTTTATTTATCTGTTTTTATATTCACTTATTACTTCATTTGAAGTTGCGAATCCTGCAATTGCGTATGTATCACTTTTCTTCTTTTTTGCAGCTGATGTAAATATAGGACTTGCTGTGTTTAATCTTCTTCCGATTCCACCACTTGATGGTTCAAGATTAGCGACTGCTTTACTTCCTGCAAAATACTATTACAAAGTTATGCAATATGAAAGACAAATTACAATTGCTCTTTTCATTTTAATTATTACTGGTGTTTTAACTGCACCATTAAGCGTACTTTCAGACTTATTAATGAATCTTATTTATGGAATAACACAACTCCCATTTTAGAAAACGGTGAATTATGGAAAAAATTTCTTACAAATTAGAAGTATTTGAAGGTCCTATGGATTTGCTTCTGCACTTGATTACAAAACACAAAATTGATATTTATGATATACCAATTGTTGAACTTGTTGACCAGTACACTGAGTATGTACGTGCTATGCAAGAGGAAAATATGGATGTTGCTAGTGAGTTTCTGGAGATGGCTGCAAGACTTGTTTATATTAAAACAGTTTCACTTCTTCCGGTATATGAAGATGCAGAGGAGCAGAAAAATTTGCTCACTCAGGAACTTATTGAGTATCAGGAATGTAAACTTCTTGCACAAAAATTAGCGTGTATGACAACAGGGTTTGACTATATTGTAAGAGCAGTTCCAGAAGATGTTGAACCTGACCTTACTTATAAAAGATTACACGAACCATCTGAACTTTTAAAAGCGTATGCTACTGTGGTTGGTAAAAAGTTGAGGAAATTACCACCGCCACTTGATTCATTTAAAACAATTGTTGCAAAAAAGATAGTTTCTGTTGGTTCAAAAATTGACTCAATAATGAATGTTTTAAGAACTAAGGGTAAACATAAATTATTCGATTTTTATAAAACTGCTACAAGTCGTTCAGATTTAGTTGCTTCGTTTTTAGCAATTCTTGAACTTGCTAAAGATAAATCGATTTACCTTACAGGCGACGGCGAAGATATTCAAATTGAACTTTTGGAAGGAAATGAAAATACTTGATAGAGAAAAAATTATTAGCGATTGCAGAAGCGGTTCTTTTTGCTGCTGCAGAGCCAATTGAGCACACAAGACTTTCTATTGTTTTAGGTACAGATAGTGAAGTCACTTTAGAAATTTTAGATATTTTAAAAGAAAAATATGAACAGGAAGAAAGCGGTTTATGCCTTTTGAAACTTGGTAGCAAATATCAACTTTGCAGTAAAAAGGAATACATAAACGAAGTTCGTGCAGTTCTTGATTTAAAAAGAAATACACCACTTTCACAAGCCGCTTTTGAAGTTCTTGCAATTATTGCATATAATCAACCGATAACAAAACCATATATTGAACAGATTCGTGGTGTGGATTGTTCTGGTGTTGTCAGTACGCTTTGTCAACGCGGTCTTATTGAAGAAAAAGGTCGTTTAGAAGTACCCGGAAGACCTGTTCTTTATGGCACTACCGATGATTTTTTAAGATGTTTCTCACTCAGTGCTTTATCTGAACTTGAAACGTTACCAAATGTTGATAAACAAGTTCTTATGTCTGATATTGACTCAGGTCAGTTATCACTTTTTGATAATGGTGATGATGACCCTGAAACTCAGGAAGAGAAAGAACCTGCAACAGTTACAGAATAAGACATTACGGTTAAAATCCTTTTGAAAGGAGGGTTTTGGTGACAGCGTTATACATAATTCTTGGTATTGTACTTTTCTTTGTAGTTTTGTTTTCTTTAAAAGTATCAGTTATTATTGAAATGACAGATGTAAACAAAGTAACAATTAAATATCTGTTTTTGAAATTTACTGTGGTTGATTCATCAAAACCTCCAAAAGAAAAGAAACCTAAAAAAGAAAAAAAGAAGAAAAGTGAAGAACCAACTACAACTGAGCAAACGGAAACTAATACTCAGCAACCTAAATATCAGAAACAAGGAAACAGTTTCTTTAAACAGTTGTATATTGACCAGGGGTACGAAGGTATTGAAAAAATGCTATTAGCAGTCAGGGACTCTTTAGGTTCATTTTTCGGTAAATTATATAAAACTTTTGTTATAAATGAACTTTATCTTACAATGCATATAACAGGCAGTGATGCTGCTGATACTGCTATTAAATACGGAAAGTTATCAGCGTGGTTGTTTCCGTTCTTGGGTAAAGTTGCTTCAACCTGTAAAATGAAAAAATATGATATTGACATAAGTCCTGATTTTCTTGGTGTGAAAAACCAGGCAGATTTATATTTAAATGTATCTGTTGTTCCTATAAGAATAACAAATGGTGTAATAGTTCTTGCGGTACAATTAGTGTTTAAAGTGTTATTAAAGGTTCTTTTTTCAAACAATAATGCAAAAAAGAGCGTTAATATAAATAATAAAACAACTACTGTAAATTCAGGTGTTGAGCAAGAAATTCAAAAATTATAATTCAAAATAAAAAAGGATGGTGCTTAAAAATGGAAAAATCAGCAAACGGAATTTTAAGAACTACAATTGAAAAGGTAAGAGATTTAGTGGATGTCAGCACAATTATTGGTGAACCTATAAATCTTCCTGACGGACTTACAATTGTTCCTGTTTCTAAGGTTACTTATGGTTTTGCATCAGGTGGTTCAGATTTTCCATCAAAAAACAATGTTGAACTTTTCGGTGGTGCAGGTGGTGCAGGTATAACAATCAATCCAGTTGCATTTCTTGTTGTAAAAGATGGTGATGTTACAATTAAACATATTACAGCAAATGATAATGCTGTCGAAAGAGCAGTAACAATGGTACCAGAAATGTTTGACAAAGTTACAAATTTTGTAAGCAAAAACAAAGAAGATAAAGCAAAAGTAGAATAAAATATAATATAAAAATTTGACTACCTGCATATATTTCATAGAAAGCAGGTGGTGAAGTTGCAAAAGAAAGTTTTTTCTTTATTTCTTTCTTCTATTGTTATAATTTCATATTTAATGGTTACTGGTAATGCAATTGAAATTACAGTTTCAGCAAAATCAGCAATTCTTATTGATGCAAATACACTAGAAGTTCTTTATGCAAAGAACGAACGTGAAAAGCGGGGAATCGCCAGTACAACAAAGATACTAACATCTTTAATTGCGTTAGAGTATGGTGCTCCACAAAAAGAAATTGTTGCTTCAAAAGAGGCGGTAACAGTTGAAGGTACTTCTATAGGACTTAAAGTAGGGGATAAAATTACAATTAAAGCATTAGTTTATGGTATGCTTTTAGAAAGTGGAAATGATGCTGCAAATGTAACTGCTTACGGGATTTCAGGCAGTATAACTGAGTTTTCAAAACTAATGAATTCTTATGCAGAAAAATTAGGTATGAAAGACAGTTGTTTTTCTAATCCATCGGGTCTAACAGACAAAAATCATTATTCAACTGCTTACGATATGGCACTTCTCACTTCGGTTACAATTAAAAATCCCACTTTTAGAAAAATATGTTCAATAGAAAGTGCGGTAATTGATTTTGGCACACCGGAAATTTCACGGACTTTATCAAATCATAACAGGCTTCTTCGTGAATATGAAGGGGTTTTTGGTGTGAAAACAGGCTATACAAAAGCAAGTGGAAGATGTCTTGTTACTGCGTGTGAGCGTAATGGTGTTACTTTGATAGCAGTTACTTTAAACGCTTACGATGATTGGAATGACCATAAAAAGTTATATGATTTTGGTTTTTCGCTTTATGATAATGAATTATTGCAAGTAGACCTCCACAATATTTCAATTCCGGTTGTTTGTTCAGATAAAAAGAGTGTTTCGGTTGAAACAGCTTTTCAACCGAAATTCAGGACAAATGGTTCATATAAATCAGAAATCTACATCGAACAATTTTTATATCCCCCTGTTAAAAAAGGAGATATAGTGGGATGTGTGCTTTTCTACGATAAGAAAGAAAAGATTATTGAAGAAATACCGTTGGTATCTTCAGACAATGCAACTCCACTGTATAAAGAAATTGAGGTAAAAATATCTTTTTTACAAAGAATTAAAAATTTTATAGAAAGACTGTCGATATGACAGACAAGTAGAAAAATGGCAGAAATTAGATTACAAAAGTTTTTATCGGAATGTTCAGTTGCATCCCGTAGAAAATCAGAAGAGTTAATAAGAGATGGTAAAGTGTGGGTTAATGGTAAAAAAGCATCAATTGGTGATAAAGTTGACCCTAAAAGAGACGATGTTACAGTAAACGGAAAAAAAGT
>CALAEU010000311.1 GCA_937891215.1 uncultured Clostridia bacterium | reverse complement strand
TTTATCGCTATTGCCGAGGAATGCGGGCTTATTACGAAAATTGATGAATGGGGAATGGTTCAGGCTTGCAGACAGGGTAAAAAATGGCTCGATATGGGACTTAAGAAAATCCGTATTTCCGTTAATATGTCCCAGGATCAGCTTTTTAAAACCGATGTTGTTTCCGCAATCCGCAATGCCCTGGAGGAAACAGGCTTCCCGCCCCGCCACCTTGAGGTTGAGCTTACCGAAAGAGAGTTTACGGTAAACCCTTATGCGCTTATCTGGTCAAACGACCATTATTATCTCGTGTGCAATAACCCGAATTACAGTGGTCATCACGGGAACACAGTTCGTTATTGTCTTTCTGTAAATGATAATGGCGGTCGTTCAACAACTGCGGTAGGTAGTTGCGGTGAGCATGAATTCAGTTTTTATAACAACACAATTATAAACAGTGCTGATTTTCATTTGAAAAATATGTATAACTCTTATGTGGCAAACAATATTTTTATTCTTGAAGATGGGCACCACTTTGCTTATGACTTTGACCCACTTGATTCTAGAGGTAATGCTTATGACAACAACTGTTATTACAATGCAATGTCCCCACTCGTTGACCCTGATTCATTAAATATTGACCCTGGTTTTACAGGTAAAAAAGCTTCTGAAAAAAATAGCTTCAGGCTCAAATCTGATTCACCGCTTATTGGTGCAGGTGTTGAAATTGAAGATGATGTAACAACAGACTTTTTCGGTAATGAAATTATAAGTACAAATATCGGTTGCTATGGCGGTACAGGTATAGAGACAGAGTCTCCTTATCAGTTTGAAATTTTTGAAATGAAAATGCTTCGACATTTATTAGATGCTATTTCAACACTTTTTCAGGAACTTATGGGGATTTTCGACTGATATAAAGGATGATATTATGAACGGAATGACAAGACGAGAAAGACAGATTTTTGATATAAACAAAGTATTAGAAATTTTAGATAAATCAAAAATAGTGCACTTAGGAATGGTTGATGGTGACGAGCCTTATGTTGTGCCTATGAATTACGGTTATACTTATGAAAATGAGAAACTTACTATTTGGCTCCATGGTGCTACAACTGGCAGAAAACTTGATATAATAAGAAAAAACCCGAAAGTGTTTTTTGAGATGGAATGTGACTTGGTGCCATTCGATGGTGATGTTGCCTGCAGATATGGTATAAGTTACTCATCTGTTATGGGCAAAGGTATTGCTACAATAGTTGAAGATTCTGACGAAAAACAACAGGCTTTATCATATCTTATGAAAACACAGGTTAATAAAGATTTCCAATTTAATGAAAAGTTAGCATCAGTTGTTGGTATAATAAAAATTGATGTGTCAGAATTTACAGCAAAACACAGACCATTGCCTGAAAAATAATTTATAGTTTTATGCGAATTTCTATTTACAAATTTTAATAAAGTGTTAAAATATATTTACTGATTTTATGTTACCAACGGAGGTATTATTATGGAAAAGAAAATTAAGTTCGGTATATTCGGTTTAGGTCGTGGCAGTGGCTTTTATGATGGTGTAAAAGCTAACAACGGTGAAGTTGTTGCAGTTTGCGATTTTGATGAAGAAAAACTCAAAAAAGCACGTGAAGACCACGAGGGTATTGCTACATATACAGACTTTGATGAATTTATAAATCACGAGGGATTAGAGGCAGTTTTCCTTTGCAACTATTTCCACGAGCACACACCTTATGCAATCAAAGCATTAGAAAAAAATATTCACGTATTAAGTGAATGTACTTCAAATATCTCAATGGGTGAAGGTGTAGCACTCGTCAGAGCAGTAGAAAAAAGTAACGCTTACTATATGATTGCTGAAAACTATCCATTTATGAAGTTTAATCAGGAAATGCGTAAGGTTTACCAGTCAGGTGTACTTGGCAAAGCTTTATTTGCAGAGGGTGAATATAACCATCCTATTCTTAAGCAGGATGATATAAATAAATATTGCCCGACTTCAAAGCACTGGAGATATCATATTCCAAGAATCTATTATATTACTCACTCTTTAGGCCCACTTATGTATATTACCGGTGCATTCCCAAAAAGAGTTACTGCAATGCCAATTTTTGGTCCACTTAATGAAGAAAATGGTGGCGGTAGCCTTTACTGGAGATTACCTGACAGAAGTGCGGTTGTTACTTGTCTTAATGATGACGATTCTGTATTCCGTGTAACAGGTTGGTCGCACTTCGGCGGTCACGCAAATACATACAGAGTTTGCGGTGAATTAGGTCAGATTGAAAATCTCCGTGCAGAAGACGGTAAAGTTCTCCTTTCATTCAATGAAGAGCATACACCAGAAGGAATGGAAAGAGTATCAAGCTACGAAGCAGATTTTGAGCCAGAAGCAAAAGAAGCGGCAGAAAAAGCAGGCCACGGTGGTGGTGACTTCTTCATTGTTCGTGAGTTCTTCAACAGCATTCGTGAAAACAGAAAACCTATGTTTGACGAATATTTTGCTACAACAATGGCTTCAGTTGCAATTCTTGGCCACAGAAGTGCTATGGAATATGGTACACCATACGATATTCCTGACTTCAGAAAAGAAGAAGATAGAAAGAAATGGGAAAATGACTTCTTAACACCTTGCTATGATTCAAAAGGTAACCCACCAACAATTGCTAATACTGAAAGGAAAGAGTATATTCCAACAGAGGAATCTATGAAAGCTTATGATGATGCAATTGCTGCGTTCAGAGCGAGCAAATAAAATGCGGAATTCAGAATGCAAAATGCAGAATTTCGGAAGCCTTACGGCTTGATTATAATTAGGTATGAATAAAAAAGACTACATTTTTTCATTTTAAATGAGAGAATGTAGTTTTATTATATCTATTACCTAGTTCCTAATTCCTCTCATCTTAAATATTGACAACTAAAATTTGTAATGCTAATATCTCTTTATAAAACTTGAAAGGGTAGTAAAATGAACAGGGACGCATTAGAGAAATTTATAGCAGCAAAATATGGTGTTTTGCCTGAATATCCGTGGACGAGTGCACCATCATTTGCAGTTTATCGTCACGAAAATAATAAAAAATGGTTTGCGGTTGTTATGACAATAACAAAAGATAAATTAGGATTTGATTCAACCGAAAATATTGATATTGTCAATTTGAAATGCGACCCACTTATGAGTGTAACAACAGAAGATGGGATTTTTCCTGCATACCACATGAGCAAAACTCACTGGATTTCTGTTGTTCTTGACGGCAGTGTTGATAAAAATAAAGTTAAATGGCTTTTAAGCCTGAGTTTTGATTTGACAAGCAAACGCAGTTGCAAGTAACAAGTTTTGCTTGCAAAATACAAAATATATGTTAAAATATTTGTATTTAAAAACGAAAACGAAGGTCAGATTATGAACGAAATAAACAGTTTTAAAAGGGGAATAAAAGCAGGGTTTCCAATTTGCGTGGGGTATTTTCCGGTATCATTCGCATTCGGAATATTTTCTGTTGAAAACGGACTTTCTGTATTACAGGCAGTTTTAATTTCTCTTACAAATTTAACATCAGCAGGGCAATTGGCGGCAGTGCCTATAATGGTCGGTGGCGGTACTATAATTGAACTTATATTATCGCAACTCGTTATAAACTCCAGATATTCTTTAATGTCGGTATCACTTTCACAAAAACTAGGAGAAAGCGTTAAAATACCACACAGATTTTTAATTGCGTTCGGCAATACCGATGAGATTTTTGCAGTTGCATCTTCTAACAGAGAAAAAGTCGGTTTTAAATATATGTTGGGGTTAATTTTAACACCAGTTATAGGTTGGGTGTCAGGTACATTAACGGGTGCTATTGCAGGTAATATTTTACCTGAAATAGTAATTTCTGCATTAGGTCTTGCAATTTATGGAATGTTTATTGCAATTGTTGTGCCAGTTATAAAGAAAGAAAAATGGACCGCACTCTGTGTTGCAACATCAATTGTGTTAAGTTGCATTTTTTATTATGCACCTGTTTTAAAAGAAATTCCGACAGGCTTTACTGTAATAATATGTGCGGTAGTGGCGAGTGCTTTATTTGCATTTATTAAGCCCGTAACGGTAGAAGAAATAAAAGAAGAGGTGGAAAACAATGGATAACACCAAATTTTTTATTTATCTTTTAGTTATGGCAGGGGTTACATATCTCGTCAGAATGGTGCCATTAGTTCTTGTAAATAAGCCGATTAAGAATAAGTATATTTTATCTTTTCTTTACTATGTACCATATACAGTTTTGAGTGTAATGACAGTACCAGCTTGTTTTTACGCTACAGATTCTTATATCAGTGCAATAGTCGGTTTCGTAGTTGCCGTAGTTGCGGCACTGTTTAAACGAAGTCTTGTTCAGGTTGCGGTTTTCTCATGTGTAGCGGTGTTTGTGACGGAGATGGTAATGAATTATTTATAAAAAAACACTTGAAAAAGCGTAGTGCTTTTTCAAGTGTTTTTTGGTGATGTTTTAAACTTTGTTTAAAGTGATGTTTTTGCAAGCAAAAGTGATGTTGCAAGCAGTGATGTTAAGTTTGCCATTCACTTTGTCGAAGACAAAACATCACTTCAGAGAAACTTCACTACGAAGTAACTTCACTTGCCTAAAGGCAAACTTAGTTGAACTTGTTATATAACAAGTTCTTTATGTCTCGTCACATGGCACCCAACATTCACCGCAACAGGAAGTCCTGCAATGTGTGTTGGTGCAGTTTCAATATTTACTTTTAAAGCGGTAATATCTCCACCGAAGCCTTGTGCACCAATGTTTAATTTATTTATTTCTGTAAGCATTTTTTCTTCTAATTCTTTATAATATTCGTTTTCGTTAGAAATTGAAATATCTCTGCAAAGAGCTTTTTTTGAAAGAATTGCCGAGCCTTCAAAATCGCTACCGATACCTACACCCAAAACAACAGGGGGGCAGGGGTTAGCGTCAGCAGTTTTAACTACATCTACAACGAAATTTATAATATCTTCTTCAGTTGCAGATGGAGTGAACATTTTAATTTTACTCATATTTTCACTGCCAAAGCCTTTTGGTGCGGCGGTTAATTTTACTTTGTCGCCATCAACTATTGAGTAGTGAACGAGTGCAGGTGTGTTGTCATTTGTATTGCCACGCAGAATAGGGTCTTTTACAATTGAACAGCGCATTTTACCGTCCAGATATGCTTTTCTCACCCCATTATTTATGGCGTCATTCAGACTACCATTTATAAAGTGTACATCTTGTCCTATTTCAATAAAAAGAACTGCCATTCCCGTATCCTGACAAATCGGGATTTCATTTTCTCTTGCAATATTTAAATTTTTACACATATCGCAAAAGATATTTTTTGCAGTTTCATTTGTTTCTTTTTCTTTTGAATTTTTAATTAACTTCTCTAAAGATGTTGGCAATTCTGCATTAGCAGAAATAAAAAGTTCTTCTACTGCTTTCTGGATTATTGAAACATCAATTTCTCTCATAATAAATTCACCTTAAATTCTAAAAGTACTATTGATAAAATCAATAGTACTTTTTGTTGTTAATATAAATTAAAAACCGCGTTGTGTTCCGCCACCACGACGAGGAGTAGAGCTACCACGCTTTGCAGCAGTGTTTTTCTTTAAATCGCTCATTCTTTCGTCACTCTTTGTTTTGAAACGAGCCAACATATCTTCAAAAGACATGTTTTCAGGTTCATTTTTAGGAGTGCCATTCCAAACTGGTGGTTGACTACTTCTTTTTGGTTTATCATAAGTCTTTTTAGGTGCAGGAGTTTCTTCTTGTGGAAGAGCTTTTTTTATAGAAAGTGCAATTTTGCCTTTCTCGTTAATATCAATTACCTTAACCTTAACTTCCTGATTTTCAGATAATTTTTCGTGGATATCTTTAATATAAGTGTTTGAAACTTCAGAAATATGTACCATACCTGTTGATTTGTCAGGGAGTTCAACAAATGCTCCGAAGTTTGTAATGCCGGTAACTTTACCGTCTAAGATTTCGCCGATTTCTACTGCCATGAAAGACTTACCTCGTTTTTTAAAATGAATTAAATAAAATAAATATTATGTACCTGGAGTAATGTCAATATAAACTCTTTCGTCTGTTTTGACATATCCATTTTCTCTTGCATATTTTTCAGCAATTGCGGCTTCGTCATTTTCTTTTATTGTTTTTTCAATATCTTTATTTTGTTGTACCTGTTCTTCATATTGAGTTTGAAGATCAGATAACTCTTCTTTTTTCTCGTTAATATCTTTATAAGCAGAGAAGAAAGAAACTGCAAAATAAATTGCTAAGGCTGCTGCCGCAGTGAATACTAAAGTCATAAAAAAACTTTGCTTTTTTGTTTTTCTACGAGTTCTCTTCTTGTTCCTCATTGTTACAGCCACCTTTCTTTTTTGACAATCCGTTGCCTTTCAATATACCTAATAGATTATACACATATAACCGTAGTTTTTGCAAGTGTTTTTTGCGATTTTTCTGCATTTTTTTAGTAACTTTTTGAGAAATTGTGGCTATTTTCCCTTTTATCTTTAAAAATATCTTAAAAATGAGTAAAAATGGCGCAGAAATAATTTTGAAAACAAATTTAATAACAGTATGGATTGCCTTTACGAAAGCGTCGGTAAAACTTTTAGCGGCAAGACCAAAAGAAAGGTAATAAAAAATCCAGCCTAAAATTTCCCCGAATATCATATAGGAACGAAATTCACCTTTGTTAGTGGCTAAGAAAAATATAAAAGTTCCAAGCCCAAAAAGAAAAAAATATAAAATATCAAAGATGAAAATTACTTTTTTTGATTTTGTGAATGTCAGGCGGATTGTTCTTAAAATATCGTAAAAAATTCCAAGAACAAAACCTGCACCTAAAGAAAGCAAAAAAAGTTTTAATTGTTCACTCTGTTCGAATGAGTACATTATCTGAATACCTTCCCCCAGAAACTATTAGTTTTCGGAGAAATATCGGCATAAGAAAGTGCGGCAATATTTCCTTCAATCTGTAATTCGCCAATTTCAAGCGAAAGTCTTGTAATGTGAAGTTTTTCGCCACGGATTGTCAGTTCACCTAAATCGGTGATGGCAACAATTGTCTGTTCGTCAAAACTGTCAACATCATTGACCCCGGAAACA
>CALAEU010000310.1 GCA_937891215.1 uncultured Clostridia bacterium | reverse complement strand
AGTCTTCAAAGAATAACCGTCATTTTGATACAACGGAATGACGGTTATTTTATGTCCAAAATCGACATTTTACCGACTTTTGAACAGAGGAATTGTCAAATCCCTCGAGTGGGTGTTCGTTAAATCGTTAAATGATTGATAATCGTTAAAATGTAGGTGTGATCGTTGATTTGTTGGGGTAATCGTTAAATTATAGGCAACAATCGTTGAAAGATAGTGAGCTTTATGCTATAGTATACTTAAGGTGGTGATTACATGACATTGAACGATGCGAAGATTTTGTTGTCGGAAAACAACATTGTTTTCGATGTGCGTGAATTTGAAAGCGAAACAGCATATTGGCACCATGTGTCAATGTTCTCTTATACGAAAAACGCAAAACCTTGCAAAGTCATTGCCTTGATCATTCCCAGCAATAATGGAAGAAATGATATTGAACTCCAGTTCAATGCCAATGATAACAACATTTGTTTTGAAGAACTGTGGTTCGGCGGTTATAGTTTTGAAATGTTTAATTACAATGAAGAAATGATTGCTGACGATTTGTTGGAGCGCATAAAAGAAATTCAAAGTGGCAATTTCGTTGTAATTGATTCAAACGACCTCAAAAACAGCCGATGGCTTGGGGATGCTTGTTTTGATCTGAATGACGATGATGATGCCTTTGGTCGGCAAGGCTTTGAAAAAGCAATGAGGCGAATTAACAAGCCCAAAGGACTTCTTTCAAGATTGTTAAAAACGCAAAAGCAATACGAAATTTACGATTGGAATACTTATCAGTGCATAGTAAAGTGATTTGCACCCCCTAATCTCAAAAGGGGGTGCATTTGTATCAAAATTATGGTTAGTCTTCAAAATGAAAATCCTGCCGATTATTATCGACAGGATTTTCAATGAATAGTGAATGATGAAGTCGCTTTGCTGATGAATAATGAATAATTGATTTACAAGTTGCGGTTATTTTTTTGTGGTAAAAATCAGTGGTTGTTTCTATAATTGGATAAACAAAGATTTACGCAACCCGAAACACAAAGACAAATTACAGCAAATCAAAAAACAGTTCGGCTTATAATACAAAAACCACTTGCTTTTGCAAGTGGTTTTTCTTTAATCACTTCTTATACTTCTCTGCCTGTAAACGAAACATATATGCATATTCTCCGTCAAGTGACATTAACTCATCGTGTGAGCCGTGTTCAATTATTTCGCCTTTTTCAAGCATATAAATTTCGTCTGCCATAACAGTTGTTGAAAGTCTGTGTGAAATAAATATAACAGTTTTTCTGTCTGCGGCTTTTGCCATAGACTGATTGAGTGCATACTCTGCCACAGGGTCAAGGTTAGCACTTGGTTCGTCAAGAATTGCAAACGGGCAATCTTTATAAAACGCTCTGGCAATTGCAATTTTTTGTGCTTCACCACCAGAAAGAGAAACACCATCATCGTCAAATTCTCTTAATAGAATACTGTCTGTACCATTTGGTAATTCTCTGCTAAAACTCGCTTTCTCGAGTGCATCTTCTGCCTTTTCTCTGTCAGGTGTGTCGTCCATTGAAATATTTTCACCAAGTGTAGCCCCAAACAGTGAAAAATCCTGAAATACTGCGGCAAAGTTTTTGTGATATTCTTTAATATCCCACTCTCTTATATCCACACCATTTATAGTAATAACGCCCTCTGTAACATCATAAAGACGCAAAATTAGATTTGTAAGCGTAGTTTTACCCGCACCATTGTAACCTACAAGTGCAACCTTTTTATACGGTGTCAATTCAAGATTGATATTTTTAAGCACATATTTTTCTGTACCAGGGTATTTGAATGAAACATTCTCGAATTTAATAGTAACTGGTTTCTCAAATACAGTAGTATTTGTACCAGAAATCATTTTTTCTTTTGCATTCATAAACTTACGGAACTTTTCAACATAAAGGCCGTTTTCTCTTATGCTCATTGCAAACTGACTTGTTATAGCAAAAACACTGTTACTTATAGATGTTGCACCATTAAATGTTGCGGCGAAATCGCCAATACCTATTTCTTTAGTGACAATTGCTTTATAACCCATAAGCAGAGTTATACCAAGGTAAATAAGCAATGTCATTGGTAATGCTTCCTGGCAGAAATACAATTTCCACTGTTTTGAAAGGTAAGGCATTATTGTGTCAATTCTATCGAAGATATTTTTATTATATCTTCTTTCAATCATTTCACCTGCACCCGAAAGTCTTAACTCTTTTGCGTAATCCTGAAGGTAAAACACACGACTGAAATATAAATTTTTTCTATCAAGCGGAATCATCGCTTCAGTTCTTTTAACATTGATTTTTGCAATTACTCTACCTACTGGAATCATAAATGCAACGCAAACCGCAACAAACAAAAGACAAATTGGGTCAATTGAAATAATAACTGCACCTATGGTTACAATTCCTATAAGTTCAGTAAAAATACTCTGTGTATTTGAAAGAACTGAATACGCTCTTTCATTCATAGAATTCATTGCAAGAACAAGATCATTGTAATATTCGGGGTTATCATACGCCTCGTAATCCATCCTTGCCGCTTTTTCATAAATCGTTCTATAAATTGCATAGTAAAGCTTTTCTTTTTGCTTAGGCATAGAAATCTCGTAAAAGACTGTTGTGAGAAGATTTGTTATAACAACAAATGCAACAAAGAAAATAAGTGCAAAAAGAATTCTTTCGTAACCTGTGCCTTCTGCCACTACGTCCAATATATATTTAAGCAAAACAACATTTGAAAGAGTCCACGGAAGATTAGCGAGAACATCTATAAGCAAATAACCTACTACAAGAAGTGGTGTGTGTTTGCTTATGAATTTAAGCATATAAATATAGTTTTTAAATGAACTTACTTTTTCTTCAGACTTATTCTTCATCTTCACACACCTCCTCATCCTGAGTGTAGCCAGATGCCTGAAGTGTGAACATTTCTGCATACTCACCATTCTTAGCAATCAATTCTTCGTGAGTACCCTGCTCAGTCAGATTACCTTTATTAAATACAAGAATTTTATCTGAATGTGTAGCACTTGAAAGTCTGTGAGAGATATAAATAACAGTTTTTCCTTTTGTACCCTCCATAAGTGCGTCATACATTCTGCTTTCTGCAACAGGGTCAAGTGCAGATGATGGCTCGTCAAGAACTGCAATAGAAAAATCTCTTGCAAAAAGTCTCGCAATTGTGACTTTTTGTGTTTCGCCACCTGAAAGTTGAACACCCTCTTTATCAAACTCTTTTGTGAGTAATGAGTTTTCTTTTTCAGGTAATCTTCCTATTTTTTCGTAAGCACCTGACATTTTAAGTGCATTTACTGCAACTTCTCTATTTTCATCTGTTACTTCTTCTGTTAAAACATTTTCGGCAACAGTCATAGCAAAAACTTTGTAATCCTGAAATACTGATGCAAATTTCTCACGATATTTAAGTAAATCGTATTCCTTTATATTTCTTCCGTTATAAAGAATTTCGCCCTCAGTAACATCATAAAGACGCATTAAAAGTTTTGAAAGTGTAGTTTTACCAGCACCATTGTGCCCTACTACTGCAACAGTCTGCCCTTTATCAATTCTGAAAGATATATTTTTAATAATATAGTCCATATCTTCAGTATATCTGAAAGACACATTCTTAAATTCAATACTCTCGAAATCTTCAGGAATAACTGTACCACTTTTAACTTGTGTCTCATACTCTAAAAAGTTTCTTAAATTCTGCACCCACAAGCAATGCTTTTGTTGCATTGCAAAATATCTTGCTAAATGCCCGATTTTATTTCTACACATAGTTATAGCAGAAACGAGCACAGAAAACTCTGAAACTGGTAAATTGTCGAGCACAATAAGGCGGTAACAACCGTAAATAAATCCACCGCCGATTGGCACTATTTCTGCAAAATAGTCAGAGAAAATTTCAAGAAATGCAATTTTCCAACCATATTTTTTTATAACTTCAATATTTTTGTTAATCGCTTGTTTAAAGCGTTTTTCCATAACAACAAATATATTTGTAGTCTTTATTTCTTTTGCAAAGTCTTTTAAAAGAATAGTTCTTCTTACATAATCTTTCTGTCTTTCGTAAGGAGTCATTTCTTTTTCTTTTTCGAGTTCAAGATTATTTTTAAGGACTCTAAAAACAATAACCACTACAGGACATAAAATAAATATAATAAGTATCGGGTCTATTGAAATAAGGTAGAACACAAGAATCACAAGACTTATAAGTGAACCTAAAGTCCACGCAGAACCCTCTATAATTCTTTTAAAACCACCCCGATCAACAACCCATGTTGCGCGGTTATAATCGTCAAAGAATTCCGGGCTTTCGTAACAACCAAGCTCAACTTCCTGTGCTTTTTTGAAAATAAGTGAATTTATATAACTCTCGCACTTAATTTCAAATTTTATTCTTATAGTGTAAACATCTATATAACCTAAAAGGTCAACAAATAGTTTACCAAAAATTATAATACACATTCTTATTACAAATTCAGTAAATGTACCATTACCCTCTATAATAGAAAGTGCAGTTTCCAAGAACATAACATTTATTACAACTGAGTAGTAAACATTTTCGAGAACATAAGAAAAGTATATTATAAAAAGTGATATTGGCGCAGATTTAAAAGCACACCCCAACATAAAGAGCGTGTTTTTTATTATGTGTGCTTTTTCACGCGGTTTATTTTCTTTCTTTAAATTCATTTACTTTCTCCATAAATTTTCAAACGATATTTTCAACTATAATATTGTATAGAGTGAAAGCAATATTGTCAATAAAAATTATTTACTCACCGGCAAAAATATGCTATAATTTTGTAAAATATTGTAGAGTGAGTGTGATTTTGATGTTACCTACCCCAGAAGAAATGAAAAAAATTGACGAGCTTATTAAAAGAGATATTGAAAGTGGTGCAATTGAACTTGTTCCGCAAGATAAAATTTTCGATTTTCTCCCTAAAAAAGATGATGCTATTAGAATTATGTCTTTTAATATAAGATGTGGCGATGTTGGTGTACAGACTGCAGAATCGCGCTATAAATTAGTGAGTGATACAATCTTTAAAGGTGAACCTGATTCTGTCGGACTTCAGGAAGCGACACCTGAATGGATGGAATATTTAAAAGACGCGTTAAGTGACAAATATGATTTTGTAGGAATACCTCGTGAGGACGATGGTGAATATTCTTCAATTTTCTATCTTAAAGATAAATATTCAGTAACAGAAAGTGGTAACTTCTGGCTTTCAGAAACTCCCGAAAAAGAATCTAAAGGATGGGATGCTGTCTGCTACAGAATATGCACCTGGGCAGTTTTAGAAAACAAAGAAACAAAAGAAAAATATGTGCATGTGAACACTCACCTTGACCACCGCGGAGTTTTAGCACGAAGGTATGGTGTTGAACTTATGTTAAATCACCTAAAAAAATATAACAACATTCCAGCAGTATTCACCGCGGATATGAACATTTTAGAGGGTGAAGAAAATTACCTTCAATTTGTAAATTCTGGCTTTATGTATGACACTAAATATAAAGCAGAAAACAGTGTGAGTTACCTTACATACCACGATGTACACCCATCAGAGCAAGAGAAATCTATTATTGACTATGTTATGATTAATGACAATTTTTCTGCCGATACTTATAGAGTAGTAACAAATGGCATCGATGGTAAATATGTTTCCGACCACTTCCCTGTTTATGCAGACCTTTACATAAAATAAATTGAGTTGGTGTATTAAATGAACAAATATGGTTTAATTATGGAAGGCGGCGCAATGCGCGGAATGTTCACCGCAGGCGTAATGGATGTTTTAATGGAAAACGAAATTCACTTTCATGGTGCAATAGGCGTTTCTGCTGGAGCTGCTTTCGGTTGTAATTTTAAATCAAATCAGATAGGCAGAGTTCTCCGTTATAATAAAAAATACTGCAAAGACCCTCGTTTTTGCAGTATTCGTTCACTTATTAAAACTGGTGACTTATACGGTGCAGAATTCTGTTATATAACCATTCCCTATGAACTAGACTTATTCGACTGCAAGGCATATTTAGAAAACCCAATGGAATTTTATGTTGTATGTACCGATGTTGAAACGGGCAAACCCGTTTACAGAAAATGTATAACAGGTCGTGATGAAGATTTAACCTGGATAAGAGCCTCTGCTTCTATGCCAATTGCTTCAAAAGTAGTAGAAGCAACAGGTTACAAATTGCTTGACGGTGGTATCTCCGACTCAATCCCTTTAGAATATTTTGAAAGCATAGGCTACAACAAAAATGTTGTTATTTTAACACAACCTAAGGGCTATATAAAAAAACCAAGTAAGGCTTTACCCCTTATTAAAGCTTCTTTAAAGGAATACCCTAATGTATATAAAACAATGGCAAACCGCCACAATGATTACAACAGCACAATAGAAAAAATAGAAGAAGCCTATCGAAAAGGTCTGGATATGTACGCAGAGGAGTTTCAGTTTTCTTATGGCGGGATTTATACACTCACCATAAAAGTTACGGATGCCTTTCATAATTCCAGCGAAATCACCCTAAATCTAACGGTAGAACAACCACCTGTTATAACAGCACCAAACCACATTTACATCGCATCAAACCAAAAAGTGGACTATTTAGAATATGTAGATGCCTGGGATTTTATAGACGAAGATTTCGATAAAAATGATCTTGTAGTAGATACTACTGAAGTAAATCTAGCAAAACCTGGAGAATACAAGGTGTTTTTCACAGCAACAGACAGCTATGGGTTGTCTATCACAGCTTATTCTATCGTCCATGTGAGCTCGCAGGATGCCTTACAAGAACTTATTAATACACAAGTAATATCTATTTCCAGAAACGTCATTGTAGGGGCTTTAAATCCATATGACGTCGGTTATTACAAAGATAAAAGTTTAGCAGAGATTCAAGAACTTATGCTTCCTACCATCGTACATATCGAGAATGATAAACTAGATACCTTTGGCAGTGGATTTATCATCGAAATTAACGATGAATTTGTAACCATCGCAACCAATGAGCATGTCATCAGCTCTGATCTGATTGTAGATGTATCATTTTTTGATGCGACAGCCTGTACTGGCTCTGTCGTAGCCGCGAATA
>CALAEU010000309.1 GCA_937891215.1 uncultured Clostridia bacterium | reverse complement strand
ATTTTTTACTGTTCATGGTATTAAAATGTTTGATAACACCCGAATAGTATGTTAAAATAGATGACAGTTAATACTACATTATATATAATGTTTATAAGTGAAGGTGAAAGTTTTGAATATGAAAAAAGATTTTTTTGTGGATTATAGTTGTCTTACAATGGCACAAGGGTTGCTTTCTACAAATGCTCATCATACACATGTTGTGTATGATGTATTCTTCAGAGAGATACCTGATAATGGTGGTTTTGCTGTTATGTCAGGATTAACAGAACTTATCGAAGAACTTAAAAACATCAGTTTTTCAAAAGAAAATTTAGAAGAATTAAAAGAAAATGGTTTCTCAGAAGCGCTTATTGATTATTTAAGTGATTTCAAATTTTCTTGTGATGTTTATGCAGTTCCTGAAGGTACACCTGTTTTTCCTAATGAACCTATTGTTAAAATTTGCGGACCAGTAATAGAAGCACAGATAATCGAAACTTTAGTGCTTAACATAATAAATCACCAGACACTTGTTGCAACAAAAGCAAATCGTGTTGTAAGAGCGGCACAAGGCAAAAAAGTTATTGAAATGGGTGCAAGACGTGCACACGGGTTTGATTCTGCAATTCTTGGTGCAAGAGCGGCGTATATCGGCGGTGTTTCTGCAACCACTCTTTACAATGCATCAAAGGAATTCAAAATACCATCTGCTTCACCAATGAGTCATAGTTGGGTTCAGCTTTTTGATGATGAATTAGAGGCATTTAAAATGTATCTTGAAGAACATGGCGAAGATGGTATGCTTCTCGTGGATACTTATGATACATTGGAAAGCGGTATAAAAAATGCAGTTGAAGCATTTAATTCTGTACTTGTACCAAAAGGTTTGCGTCCTGCGGGTATTATAATAGATAGCGGAGATATGACATACCTCTCAAAAAGAGCAAGAAGAGTTTTAGATGAAGCAGGTTTTCCTGATTGTGATATTTATGCTTCAAACTCACTTGATGAAATTCTTATAAAAGATATGATTAATCAGGGTGCTAAAATAGATGGATTTATTGTCGGTGAAAAACTTATAACTTCAGAATCATCACCAGTTTTAGATGGCGTTTACAAACTTTGTGAAACCGAGAAAAACGGCGAGAGAATTCCTGCTATTATGGTAAGTAATAATGTAAATAAAATTACAACACCTTGTTCTAAACGCGTGTGGCGTCTTTTTGATATGGAATCAGGTAAAGCAATTGCAGATGTTCTTACACTTGCTGATGAGAATATTGATAACGAAAAAACGTACTCTCTCTTTGACCCTGATTTTACATGGAAAAGGAAAACGGTTGATAACTTTGTTGCTAGAGAATTGCTTGTTACTATATTTAAAGATGGTGAGTGTGTATATAATTCACCATCTCTTGAGGAAATTCGTTCATATTGTATTGAACAAGTTTCAACACTCTGGGATGAAGTTACAAGATTTGAAAATCCCCATAAATATTATGTCGATTTCTCAGGTAGACTATGGGGTATAAAACAAAGTTTAATTGAGAAAAATTCAAAGTTTTAAAGGGTAAACTGATGAGTATAAATTATAAAATCGGTCTTTCGAGATGCCGCCTTTTTGATTTTCAGAATGTAGTGACTTTTGTCGGTGAATATAAAGAAAATTTTAATGAAAAGGAATTACAGAAAGCACTCAATATGCTTTCTGTAAAGCAACCTTTAATTACTGCACAGATTGAACTTAAAGAGAATTCAGAGGCTTTTGTTCATCCCGAAAGAGTAGAGCCAAAAATTATTTTTACAAAAGCGGATGTAAATGAGTTTGTGAATAAACGCAAAACAGTAGGTGTTAATTTCTGGGAGAATTTGTTCCAGTTTTATGTACTTAACGAGAATACAATTGTTGTATTTTCTCATACCGTTGTTTCAGATGCGAAGTCTCTGCTTATTATAGTAAAACAACTTTTGTCATACTATAATAAAGAAACTGTTTTGATAGAACCTGAAAAAGTAAAACTTTTTAAAGATGAAACAGAAATACCACTTGAAGCAGAATCTTTTGTTGCCGATAAAGTAACAGAAGTGCTTAATAACAACTGGCTTTTGAAACCTGAAAATTTCTCAGTTGAAGAGTATAAAAAAGCGAAAGAAAAGTTTTTAGGTTGTTACTCAGGATTTAAAAGGACTGAGTTTGTATTTGATGATGAATTGACATGTTCACTCAATAAAAAAACAAAAGAGTTGAAAGTTGATTTTTCATCACTTGTTGCATTCGCTTTGTTTACTGCCCTTAATAAAAACATAAAATTTAAAGAGAAATCAATCAGAATGAATATTACTCTCGATAGAAGACCTTATTTTGTTGAACGTGATAATTATTCAGTTGGTGCATTCAACGGATTGACAACCATTGAATTATCTGGTAAGTCAAACAATCTTAAAGAACAGGCGAAAGATTTTCACAAAACATATTATAAAAAGTTTTCAGAGTGTTTCAATGCGTTTTATAATGAATTGTTCCTTAACAAATTAGAACCAGCTTTTCTTGATTCTATGTATATGTATAAAGCTGATTTGTTTAAGGGTAAACCTACAAAAAAACTTGCAACTCTTTATGGTTGTGAGCAAAAATATCTTTTAGGATTTTCTTCTTATAACCTGAATCAGAATGCGTGGGGAAAACTCTCCACTTTTAACCACATTTCAGTAAATGAACCCCACAAAACGAATGAATGTGTAACTTCTGCACTTGTTATGGGCGGAAAAAATACATTGTATCTTGAGTGGGAAAACAGTGTTTTTACTGACGAAAAAATTGAAGCAGTAATGGCGGATTTTATTTCTGTTCTGAAACAAATCTGAACCGTGAAACCTAATAAAATCAACAATTTTGTCGTTTTTGACCGAATTGGACTTTTTAAAGTTCAATTCGGTTATTTTTTATTAAAAAGTTTTTAAAATCTATTGACAAATGGGGATGAGGGGGAGTATAATGGGAGCACGGTGGAGCAAATTCCCATAAAGTGACGCAAAAACCCCAAAAAGTGGGAGATTTTAAATTCGGAAAGGCGGTGTCGGAAATGAGCTTCGGTATGTACAATCACAGTATAGATTCAAAAAACCGTTTTATTATTCCGGCACAACTTCGTTCTGAACTTGGCGACAGAATAATTCTCTTTCGTTCACCGGATGAATCTAAATGTATTTATGTTTATACAGAAGAACGCTGGGAAGAAATCTGCCGAGAAATAGATAATCTTCCACCATCAGCTTCTTCAAGACATTTACAAAGAGCCCTTCTTCATGCGGCAATTCCTGTTGAACTTGACAAGACAGGTAGAGTTACACTCAACCAATCTTTCAAAGAATATGCAAATATTGTTAAAGATATTGTTGTTGTTGGTGTTTCAAGCAGAATTGAACTCTGGGCACAAGAAGAGTGGGATAAAGAGTCTGAAAACTTCAACGAATGTCTTAAAACAGAAATTGAAATCAGATTTTAATTTGTAAGGGGAATTGATATGGAATTCAATCACATTTCGGTTCTTCTTAAAGAATCTGTTGATGCACTTAATATAAAACCCGATGGCGTCTATGTTGATTGTACTGCGGGTGGCGGTGGACATTCCGCTGAGATTCTTTCACATCTTAACGAAAATGGAAATATGTATCTGTTTGACCGTGACCCTGATGCAATCTCGGTTTTAACAGAGCGTTTTAAAGATGATAAAAGAGTTACAATAATCCACGATAATTACAGTAATATTAAAGTTTGCCTTGAATCACTTGGCGTTTCACGTGTTGATGGTATAGTTGCTGATTTAGGTGTCAGCAGTTTTCAGTTAGATACTGCCGAGCGTGGTTTTTCATTCCATAACGATGCAGAACTTGATATGAGAATGAGTAAAACAGGTCTTAGTGCTAAAGACGTAGTTAATACCTATTCTGAAAATGAACTTTATCGTGTTATAACAAATTACGGTGAAGAAAAATTTGCAAAAAAAATCGCTTCAAACATAGTCAAAGCGAGAGAGAAACAAGAGATTACAACAACTTTTCAATTGAGTGATATTATTTCAGAGTCTATTCCTGCAAAGTTTAAGCGTGATGGACATCCTGCACGAAAAACTTTTCAGGCGATAAGAATAGAAGTTAATAATGAATTGGGTGGTTTAAAAGATGTTTTGCCTGATATGTTCGGCTTGCTTAACAAGGATGGCGTACTTGCAATAATAACTTTCCATTCATTAGAAGATAAAATTGTAAAAGATTATTTTGCAACTCTTAAACAGGGTTGTACTTGTCCTAAAGATTTTCCAGTTTGCGTATGTGGAAAAACACCAAAAGCAATTGTTAAAAGTGGTGGCGTGAAAGCAGGGCGAAAAGAATTGGATAATAATAAAAGAAGTCGCAGTGCAAAACTTCGCACCGCGTTAAAAATATAGGCGTTTAATCGCTTAAGGGGTTATTTAAATGACTAATTACAGAGAAACTTCGGCTTATGATTTATCGTTGTTTGAGCCGCAAGTTGTCGAAACTAAAAGAGTAGGTAAAACAGAACCTGCAAGAACACAACAGGTTAAGAGAACTCCTACTAAAAAGACAAGCAGTAAAAAAGCAGTAAAAAAACAAAGCAGACCACAAAGCGTTAATTATACAAAAACCACTAATAATACTGTAAGAAGAGCAGTAGGAACAGTTGATTCATATCAGCATACTGTTGCAAGAAATAGTAAAAAAGCAGCTGTATCACCATTGCTTGTTAAATCTATAGCAATTGTATTGTGTCTTCTTTCTGTAGTGGTTGTAAGACTTTTTATGTTTGTGGAAAGTGATAAACTTGATGCTGAGATTGCTTCAATTGAAAAGCAGATTTCTATTGAAGAAGGCGAAACAGTAAGACTCAGTGCAGAACTTAACAGTATGATTGATTCTCAGAAAGCAATTGAATATGCAGAAACAAAGTTGGGAATGGTAAAAGCAGAAAATTACCAGATAACTTACATAGATTTATCTGAGGGCGATGAATTTGTTGTTGCAGGTGAAAAAGAAGTAGATGGTAAGGGTGAATTTGGTTCAGAAATAAAATCATTATTTGCATATATCTTTTGATTTGTAACATATATTGAATATTATCAGAGGAGTTGAGATTACTCGACTCCTTTTTTATTGAAAAAATATAGTGTATTTCTTTACATATTGCATTATATATGGTATAATAATCATAATTATGTAATAAGTGCTCCAGTATTGATTAGGGAGGTTATTTCAGTTGGCAAGATCAACCAATAAACTTAAAGGTCGTGCATTGATTGCAGTGGCTATTCTTCTTGTTTTAGGTTTCGGTACAGATATTTTCAGGTTGTTTTATTTACAAGTTGTTAAAGGTGAAGAGTATAAAACAAAAGCAGAGTCTCAACAACTCAGTGATACAGAAATTTCTGCAGACCGTGGTATTATATATGATTGCAATTATAACGTGTTGGCAGAAAGTGCATCAGCTTGGCTTGTGTATGTTAACCCGTCAAAAATTGAAGATGATACACAAAGAAAACTTATTTCATCAACACTTGCTAAAATATTGAAACTTGATGAAGCGCGAATTTATCAGAAGATTTCAAATTCTTCTTATAGTTATGTAAAAATACAAGGTGAAATTGAATATACAGAAAAAACTCTTATTTCTACGTTTATTGATGAAAAAGACTTGTACGATATTGTAAATATTGACCCTGACACAAAGCGTTATTATCCATATTCTAATTTTGCATCTACAATTATTGGTTTTACAGGTGCAGAAGATTCAGGTAGAGCAGGTTTGGAACTTATGTATAACGATAGTTTGTCGGGAGTTGCTGGTAGAGTAATTACTGCGAAAAATGCGTGGAATGGTGCTATGTCGAGTAACTATGAAACTACTTACGACCCCAAACAAGGTACCAGTCTCGTTCTTACTTTAGATAAAACTATTCAACATTATTTAGAAAAAGGTCTGAGTCAGGCGGTTGTAGATAATGATGCTACGTCAGCTTATGGAATTGTTATGGAAGTAGAAACAGGTGCAATTCTTGCTATGGCTACACTTCCGGATTATGACTTGAATTTACCTACAGTTATAACAGATGAAGAGGTTTTAAAAGAACTCTCTAAAATCAAAGATGAAGATAAGTACGATTTAGCCTATAATCAGAAAATCTACTCAATGTGGCGTAATAAAGCAGTCAGCGATACTTACGAACCTGGTTCTGTTTTTAAGGTTTTTGTTGCAGCAGCGGCACTTGAGGAAGGGCTTGTTACTCCTGATTATTGTTTCAATTGTTCAGGTTCTATAAAGGTAGCCGATAATGTTCTTCATTGTCATAAAGCTGGTGGTCATGGTAATCAGACTCTCGCAGAGGGATTGATGAATTCATGTAACCCGTTCTTTGTGACAATTGGTCAGAAGTTAGGTAGCGAGAGATTTTATAAATATTTTGAAGCATTTGGTTTTACACAAGAAACTGATGTTGATTTACCTGGTGAAGCAACACCTGTTAAGGATGTTACATATCACTCACTCGAAAAGATGGGGATCTCACAAGTTTCATCATCTTCATTCGGTCAGACTTTCCAGGTCAGTGCTATGCAGATGATTACGGGGGTTTCTGCTATTGCAAACGGTGGTAATTTAATGCAGCCATATATTGTTAAATCAATGCTTGATGAAGATGGTAATACAGTTTTTGAAGCGGAGCCGACAGTAAAACGTAGTGTGGTTTCTGAGTCTACTAGTGAAGCGGTTCTTTCTATGATGGAAAAGGTTGTAGCAGAAGGTACCGGTAGAAATGCGTATGTGCCAGGGTACCGCGTTGCAGGTAAAACGGGTACTTCTGAAAAACTTACAGTAGACGGGGAATATATTGCGTCTTTTGTAGGGTGTGCCCCTGCTGATGACCCAAAAATTGCAGTTCTTATTGTTATAGATGAACCACAAGGTTATGTTCACGGTGGTGGTGCAATTGCGGCACCTGTTGCCGGAAGGGTAATAGAGGAAACCCTTAAATATATGAATATTGACCCTGTTTATTCTACAAAAGAATTGTCACAGCTCAATGGAGTTACTCCTGATGTAAACTCTATGAGTGTAGAAAAAGCAAAGGCAACTCTTAAAAATAAAGGGTTTACTGCAAGAATCATTGGTGATGGTGCTACAGTAGTTTCACAATATCCGTTGAAAGGTCAGAATATTCCACTTGATGGTGTTGTAATTCTTTATACAGAAAAAGAAGTTTCAAATACAACTGCCACTGTTCCTGATTTGAAAGGTTTAAGTATAAGTTCTGCTAACGAAAGAGCAGTCAATGCAGGTTTCAATATTAAAATTTCAGGTGCATCGCTCGACAGTGAAGTTGTTTCATATCGTCAGAGTATTGATGCAGGAACACAAACTGAACTTGGTGCAACAATAACAGTATATTTTAAAACAAATAAAGGTGTTGAAGACTAATGCTTTTATCAGAATTGTTAAAAGGTGTAAATGTAAAATCCGAATATATTGATAGAGAAATAAGCGATGTTACTGATAATACAAAAAAAGTATCAGAAAACTGTGCATTTGTCTGTGTCAGTGGTGCACGATTTGACGGCCATAATTTTGTAAAAGAAGTTATGCAAAACGGTGCAGTAACAGTAATTGTTTCAAAAGATTTAGGACTTGAAGAACAAGTACTTGTTGATAATACCCGTGAAGCGTATGCAATTATGTGCAAAAATCTTTTTGGTGCCGAGTGTGACAAAATGACACTTATTGGCATAACAGGTACAAATGGTAAAACTACAACAGCTTTTATCATTAAAGATATTCTTAAAGAATTTGGTGTTCAATCAGGTCTTATAGGTACTGTTAAAAATATGGTAGGCGAAAAGGAGTTCCATACTGAACTTACAACACCGGACCCTTATGATATGCACAAACTTTTCAAAATGATGGCGGATGATGGTATAAAGTATTGTGTTATGGAAACATCTTCACAAGCATTTCATCAGATGCGTCTTGCAGGTATTCACTTTAAAGTTGGTGTGTTTACAAATCTTACCCAGGATCATCTGGATTATCATGGTACTATTGAAGAATATAAAAAGTGTAAAAAAGAACTTTTTAAAGCATGCGATATTGCAGTTATAAATTCTGATGATGAATCAGGCGTATTTATGATTGATGGTTTAGAATGTAAAAAAATAACTTATGGTATCAATATGGATTCAGATTTAAAAGCAAGTAATATTGAACTTTATGATAATAAAGTGGTTTATAATGTAAATGATGCTTTAAAAGTAGATTTTCATATTCCAGGAGATTTCTCTGTATATAATTCATTATCTGCAATTGGTGCGGTTAATGTGTTGGGTTATTCTTTGGAAGATACAATAAATGCAATCAGTAGTGCAAAGTCAGTAAAAGGCAGATTGGAACTTGTGGAAACAAACACTCCATTCGGAGTTATTATTGACTACGCACATACACCAGACGGACTTGAAAAAGCAATTAATGCAGTAAGGAGTTTCACAAAAGGCAGAGTAATCACTCTCTTTGGTTGTGGTGGTGACCGCGATAAGACAAAGCGCCCTAAAATGGGTAGAATGGCAACTGAACTTTCAGATGTTGTTATTGTTACAACTGACAACCCAAGAACAGAGCCCCCCGAAGAAATTATTAAAGAAATTTTAATTGGAACAGTCGGTTCAAAAGCGGAGGTTATAACAATAACTGACAGAAGTGAGGCTATAAAAGAAGCTATGAAAATAGCAAAAAAAGGTGATACAGTACTTCTTGCAGGTAAAGGACACGAAACGTATCAGGTTATTGGTACAGAACGTGTTCATTATGATGAACGCGAAGTTATAAAAAATGCTCTTGGTTTGAATTGATTTTGAAAAGGTGATTTTTTGGAAGAAATATTATTAAGCGAGATTGCCTTGTGGTGTAATACAGAAACATCTTTACAAGGGACGATTAAAACGATTTCGACAGATAGCAGAGTAATTGATGAAAATACACTTTTTATTGCTTTAAAAGGTGAGCGTTTTGATGCAAATGATTTTGTAGATGAGGTTCTTGAGAAAAAAGCAAAAGCAGTGGTGTGTAGTCGTTACAATGGCAATAGCAATAGAGTTATTCTTGTTGAAGATACTAGCAAAGCGTTACTAGGGATAGCAAAAGGGTACAGAGAAAAATTCAGAATTCCTTTTGTTGCACTTACTGGTAGTGTTGGTAAAACTACTACTAAAGGTATGGTACACGCTGTACTTTCAGAAAAGTATAATACATTAAAAACTCAGGGTAATTTAAATAACGAAATAGGTGTTCCTAAAACATTGTTTTGTCTTGAAAATACTCACGAAGCAGCAGTAATTGAAATGGGAATGAATCATTTTAATGAGATTTCACGCCTTACAGATACTGTAAAACCAGACATTGGTATAATAACTAATGTCGGTACTGCTCATATTGAAAATTTAGGTTCACGTGAGGGTATTTTAAAGGCAAAATATGAAATTACCGAAGGTATGAAAAAAGGTTCACCGCTTATTATAAATGGTGATAATGATATGCTCGCTACTATAAATACTGAGGATTTTGAAATTATAAAATTCGGTATAGAGCAAAGCGAGCTTTATATGAAAGCAGAAAATATTGAGTTCCTGCCCGATGGCAGTCAGTTCACAGCAGTTTGTGAAAATGAAAGTGTTAAAGCATTTGTACCAGCGGTTGGTGTACATAATGTTTACAACGCTCTCTGTGCTATGTGTGTTGGTAAAAAAATGGGCTTTACTTTGCAGGAGAGTGCAGATGCTTTAAAAAACTTTGCGCCTGAGGGAATGCGACAAAATGTGCGTAATGTTCTCAGTTATACTTTCATTGAAGATTGTTATAATGCAAACCCTGACAGTATGAAAGCGTCACTTGTAACACTCAATACAATCAAGAAAACACGAAGTATTGCCGTGCTAGGTGATATGCTTGAACTCGGTTCTTTCTCAGACGAAGCACATTATGAAATAGGTAAGTTTGCGGCAGAACAAAAAACAGATATTGTTCTGACTTTCGGAAAACTTTCAGAACTTACTAAAAAAGGTGCTGAAGAAAGTGGCGCTTTTGTAAAATCATTCTGTGATAAAGAGAAAATAGCAGAATATTTAAAATCAATCCTCAAAGAAAACGATACTATTCTTTTCAAAGGTAGTCGTTCAATGAAGATGGAAGAAATTTTTCATAAGTTATACAAGGAGTGGGATGTATGAATTTGTATATAGCATTGGCTTTAGCGGCTCTTATTAGCTTTGGTATTGCATTCGGGTTAGGTTATGTAGTAATTCCATTTTTACATAAATTAAGTTTTGGTCAGACTATTCTTGACATAGGCCCTAAATGGCATAAGGATAAACAAGGTACACCAATTATGGGAGGTACTATGTTTATAATTTCAACTCTTGTTTCATTTGGTCTTATTGCTTTAATTGACCATCTTTGCGGTGGTAAAATTATTGTAGTGAATGATATAGTTTCAGATTCAATGAAAGTGAAGATTTTTGCAGGTATTATAATGGCTCTTGGTTTTGCTTTTATAGGTTTCCTTGATGACTACATAAAAGCAGTTAAAAAGCGTAATATGGGACTTTCTATAAAACAAAAGTCAATTCTTCAGATAATCGTAATGATTGGTTATTTGTTAACTCTTTATTTAGATAACCCTACAGGTGCTATGTTTATTCCATTCATTGGTATGGTAGAAACAAAAATTTTCTTTTGGGTTATTGGTGCCGTAGTTATTTATTGTACAACCAATGCAGTAAATTTTACAGATGGTGTTGATGGTCTTTGTGCATCTGTAACTGCAGCAGCTGCGGCTTGTTTTATAGTTGTAGCAGGTCTTCGCAATTGTTTTGGTGCAAGTCTTTTATCTGCTTCATTAATGGGCGGTCTTGTAGGTTATGTAATCTGGAACTGGCATCCTGCCAAAGTTATGATGGGTGACTTGGGTTCAATGTTTTTAGGCGGTATGATAGTTGCCCTTGCATACGCAGTAGATTGTCCGTTCATAATACTTTTAGTTGGCATTATTTATGTAGCTGAATTCGGCTCAGATATCATTCAGATTAGTTATTTCAAAATGACACACGGTAAAAGATTCTTTAAGATGGCACCAATTCACCATCATTTTGAACTTTGTGGTTGGAAAGAAACTAAAATCTGTAAGATTTTCACTTTTGTAACATTTATTGGTGGTGCAATAGCAATAGCACTTTTCTATTTTGGTAATTTAAAATAAAACTTTCAAATCTATTAAAAAGGAGGAAAGTAAATGAATCTTAATAAGATTAAAACTATGTTAAAAGATTCCTGGATTAAAAACAGTATGGATTTACCATTCTTTTTAATTCTCTTACTTGTTCTTTCAATAGGACTTGTAATGTTGCTTTCTTCAAGTTATTTTTATGCGTATTATAATGTTGCGGGTAATAATCCACTTCATTATTTTACTCGTCAGCTCTTCTTTGCTATTCTTGGACTTGGCATTTTATATATCGTTTCAAAGTTCGATTATCATCAACTGAGAGATTTAAGTTCGTTTGGTATGTTTTTTGCAGTTATATGCCTTATTGCAGTTCTTTTAATGCCGTCAGAAGATGGAATCAGAAGATGGTTTAATTTGGGACCTATATCATTTCAACCTTCAGAAATAGCAAAATTTGTCCTTATATTATATTTAGCAAGAGGGCTTGACAAAGATTATAAAAAACTTACTAGTAGTAAACTTTCAAAAGTTCCATTTGCACAAAGTCTTTATGAAATGTCTGGTAAAAAGCTTTTAATAACGCAGGGTACAACAACATTGTTTTATTATCTTTTTGTTGTACTTGTAATTGCAGGACTTGTTGCTCTTGAAAGCCATTTGTCAGGTACTATTCTGGTTATGGGTATTGGTGTTATAATGCTCTGGCTTGGTGAAGGCAGAGCAAGGTGGTTCATTATCGGTGGTATATTAGCAGTAATTTTAGTTGCTGTTGTTATTTTAGAGTATGATAATATTCCGCTTCTTCGTGATTATATGGCAGAGAGAATAAAAGCATGGTTAGATAAAGAGTATGAACCTACAGGGGCACGCTGGCAGACTAATCAGTCATTATATGCAATAGGTTCAGGTGGTTTCTTTGGTGCAGGTCTCGGTAACTCAAAAGAAAAATATCTTTATGTTTCTGAACCACAAAATGACTTTATTTTTGCAATTGTATGTGAAGAATTAGGTTTTGTAGGTGCAACAGGAATACTTCTTTTATATGCAGCTCTTATCTGGCGTGGTGTAATTATAGGTATGCGTGCAAGAGACCGATTTGGTGCACTTATTGCCTTTGGTATGGTATTGCACTTAGCACTTCAGGTTGCACTTAATGTTGCCGTTGTTACAGATACACTTCCAAATACAGGTATTGGTTTACCATTCTTCAGTTATGGTGGTTCTTCGATGCTTATATGTCTTGCAGAAATGGGTGTTGTGTTGTCTGTCTCGCGACAAGCAAATATGCCTAAAGTATATACATTTAAAAATTCTAAAAAAAGAAAAGTTCAAAGAAATACAGAAACTTTTTAAATAGTGGTGAGTAAGATGAAAGTTTTAATAGCAGCAGGTGGCACAGGTGGTCACGTAAAC
>CALAEU010000308.1 GCA_937891215.1 uncultured Clostridia bacterium | reverse complement strand
CAAAAGCGAACATCATTAAAACAACTGATGGTAAATTCCTTAACCTTTGTAAAGATGTTGCTAAAGACTACCCTGACATCACAACAGATGAATGGTATATTGACATTACAACTGCAAAACTTATAGATAAAAAACGCCGCACAGATTTCAAAGTTTTCGTTCTGCCTAACCTATATGGTGATATTATCACAGACGAAGCTGCTGAATTCCAGGGTGGTGTTGGTACTGCTGGTAGTGCTAATATCGGTAAACAATATGCTATGTTTGAAGCAATTCACGGTTCTGCTCCTCGTATGGTTAAAGAAGGTCGTGGACAATATGCAGACCCTTGCTCAATGCTTCGTGCTTCTGTTCTCCTTCTCTCACACATTGGTAAACAAGAAGAAGCTGACAAACTTGAAAAAGCACTTGATATCTGCATGATTACAGAAAAGAAAATGACTATAACAGGACGTGACACAGGTTGTACTTGTGAAGAATTTGGTCAATATGTTATGGATACTTTAAAAACCCTTTAATTTTAAAAGGTGAAATATTATGAAAAAAAGCGAACAAGTTTCAACACCGGTTATTAAAAGACTTCCAAGATATCACAGATATTTAGAAGAACTAAAAAAACAAGGTGTTGTAAGAATATCATCAAAAGAATTATCTGCAAGAATGGGTCTTACCGCCTCTCAGATAAGACAGGATTTAAACTGTTTTGGTGGTTTTGGTCAACAAGGCTATGGTTATAATATTGAGCAACTTTATAACGAAATTGGCAATATTCTCGGTCTTAGCAGTAAATTCAAAGCGGTACTCATTGGTGCTGGTAATCTCGGTCACGCAGTTGCTACTCATTTAAGATTTGAAGATCGTGGTTTTGACCTTATCGGTATTTTTGATAATAACCCTAATATTATTGGACAACAAATCGGCAATAAAACTGTACTTGATTCCGACACGCTTGAAGATTTCTGCAAAGAACACAAACCAAGTGTTGCAATTCTTTGTATTCCTAGTGAATTTGCAGATACTACTGCCAAAAAACTCGTTTCTTTAGGAATTAAAGGATTCTGGAATTTCACGCAGTACGATATTGCTACAAACTATAAAGGAATTGCTGTTGAAAATGTTCATCTCGGTGATTCTCTTATGACTTTATGTTATCAGATAAATAACATTAACAATATAGACGAGGACTAAAAATGAAAAAATTGATGGATATTGATATTGCCGATATAATTCCCTTTTCTAAAGGAATTATTGTTGCAAGAAAAGATACCCTCAAAAGTGGCGAAGTGAGAATTTCTTTTATAACTTATGATGTTAAATTAGAACGCCCTTCTCAAAGTACAAAAGGTGCTTACCTCTTTAATAAATTCGGTGATGCTTACGAGAAAATTGCCGAGCAACTCGGTGACTATCTTTCTTGTGATGCAGTTATTTTACCAAACAAACATGTTGCAGTTGCTTATAAAACTGGTGAACTTGGTTTATTTGATGAAAAAGGCACTCTTTACTGGACTGGCGATTTGCAATATCGCGATTGTCCTGTTAGTGGCGTTGCTGCTGAAAGGAAATATCTCTGGTGTGTTGTTCCTGACAACAACTGTGTTATCAGATATTCCCCTGTTACTGAAAAAATAGTTTTAAGAATTGGCGGTGATTCTCCAACTGCTTTCTTAAATCCTGTTTCTATAACAAATTATAACGATATTCTTTACATTTGTAATCATCAGTCTTTTAAAATCAGAACAATTGACTTAAAAAACTTTACTGTTTCTGACTACAAAGAATTTGAAGAGCCGATTTACAAATATATAAGAACAAACGACCGTGAAATAGTTGAACTTGAATCAGGCGTTTATATGTTATAACTCTCAGGAGGATATATGGAACTTAAAGCAATTTTAATGGATGAACCTGCTATCAGGCGTTCTTTAACACGAATAGCACATGAAATAATTGAGCGTAATCAGGGTACAAAAAATCTTGTAATAATCGGTATAAAAAGTCGTGGTGTTCCACTTGCAAAAATTATTGCCAAAAACATTAAATCAATTGAAAACATTGATTTAGATGTCGGCGAACTCGATATAAATTTATATCGTGACGATTTGACACAGGCGCACGAATTACCTGAAGTAAACGAAACAAAAATCGATTTTGATATAACAGGCAAAAACATCGTTTTGGTTGATGATGTTCTATTTACCGGCAGAACTGTACGTGCTGCAATTGAAGCACTTTTTAAATTAGGCAGACCTGCAAGTATTCAACTTGCAATTCTTTGCGACAGAGGTCACAGAGAACTGCCATTCAGACCCGATTATGTAGGTAAAAATGTTCCTACATCGCTCACAGAACATATTTGTGTTGAATTACCTGAGTATGATAACAGTACATCAGTAAAACTCTACAAAATCAAATAATACGAGGTTTTAATATGATTTACACTATTGAAAATGACTTTTTCTCTTTAGGCGTAAAAGAAATGGGTGCAGAACTCACTTCTTTAAAATCAAAGAAAACAGGTATTGAATATATCTGGCAAGGAATTACTGAAATATGGTATGGTCAATCACCTATCCTTTTCCCTGTAATTGGCAGACTTTTAGATGATAAATATCGTCTTAATGGCAAAGAATACTCAATGGAAAAGCACGGTATTGTAAGAAAGAAACCATTTAAATTAGTTGAACAGACTGAAAACACACTTACATTACTCCAAAGTGATGATGAATCATCTTTGAAAATTTACCCTTATCACTTTGATTTGTTTGTTACTTTCAAATTAAATGAGAATGGTTTAGAAGTTTCTCACAAAGTCGTTAATAAAAATAATTGTGTTATGTACTATTCATTTGGTGCGCATCCTGGTTTTAATTGCAAAATCGGTGATTATCTTGAATTTGAAAACCCACAGACATCTGTCATGAATGAACAGATTGACGAAGAATCACTTTTACTTGATAATCAGGTTGAATTATTAAAGAATGAAAAAAGAATCACACTCAAAAAAGATACTTTTGACAACGATGCTTTAATTTTGAGCGGCTATACTGACAAAGTTATCTCTTTAAAGAGTGATGAACACAACAGAGTGATAAGATTTAATTTTGACTCCCCTGTTCTTGGTATATGGGCAAAGCCAAACGCACCTTATGTTTGCATTGAGCCTTGGTGGGGCATAAATGACAACCACGATAAAAAAGCTGATTTAAGCGAAAAAAGAGGGATTATGTCACTAAATGCGCAAGAAGCAAGAGTTTTCACCTGGAGTGCAGAAATAACGGAATAATTTACTGTTGACTTAGTAATAGAAACAGTATAAAATTAAATGCATAAGAAAGGTTTTGGTGATAATTATGGCAGATAATTTTGAAAAAAGTGAAGGCATCAATGAAGAATACGGTCCTGATATAGTTTCAGTTGTTGACGAAGATGGTGTTGAACATACTTTCGAAGAATTAGACAGAATCGAAACAGATGAAGGTAAATTCGTTGCACTTCTCCCTGTTTATGACGAAGCAGAAGAAATTATTGACAGTGACGGAGAACTCATTATTCTTCAGGTTACAGAAGAAGATGGCGAGTTTTATTTAGAACCAATTGAAGATGATAAACTCTTTGACAAAATTGGTAAACTTTTTGAAAAAAGACTTGCTGACATCTTTGAATTTGACGACGAAGAATAATTCGTTTTTTAAAACAAATATTAATATTAATTCCTGCGGTGTGCGATAAATGTGGATAATATTAACCCTATGTCAATTTAAAGGGAGTTCGGACTTCTGTGACGGATTGCAGACCTCCCGCTTTTGCGGACGAAGGGAGCGTGAACTCATGGAGAGAACACCCACCTGCCTAGAAGCAGGTTTTTATTACTGCATCCGGCATTGTGGGAATTAAAAAAGCTTGTAGTTTTTTGACTACAAGCTTTTTTATTAGACCTCAAACTGACTTTTATAAAGATTATAATAAAAACCTTTCTTTGCCATCAATTCACTGTGGTTGCCAATTTCTATTACATTACCATCTTTCATAACAATAATTCTGTCAGCATCTTTTATTGTTGAAAGTCTGTGAGCAACAACAAACGATGTTTTTCCTTTCATCAACAAATCAAATGCTTTACTTATTTTTAATTCTGTTCGGGTATCAATTGAAGAAGTTGCTTCGTCAAGAATAAGCATAGGTGGATTCATTACCATAACTCTTGTAATACACAAAAGCTGTTTCTGCCCTTCAGAAAGAGAACCGCCACTTTCACCAACAATAGTATTATAACCATTCGGTAACCTTTTTATAAAACTGTGTGCCCTTGTCATTTTTGCAGCTTCAATAATCTGCTCTTCTGTTGCACCTTTAATACCCAACATTAAATTTTCAAGAACAGTACCGCTTTTGAGCCAAGTTTCCTGTAAAACCATACCAAAATTAGAACGAAGCTCTTCCCTTGTTACATCTTGAATATTCTTACCATTTATTATAATTTCACCACTATTAACATCATAAAAGCGCATAAGAATATTTATTAAGGTTGTTTTACCACAACCAGTTGGTCCAACTATTGCAATTGTTTCACCTGCGTTTACTTTTAACGAGAAATCTTCAATCAATGGCTTATCAGGACTATACGAAAAATATACATTTCTAAATTCAACAGTTCCAGAACTTCCACTAAAAGACTCTTTACCATCTCCACTATATTCATCTTCGTAAATAAGACCAAAAACTCTCTCAAGACAAGCAATAGCATTCTGAAGCTCTGTAATAACCCCTGAAATCTCGTTAAATGGCTTTGTATATTGGTTTGCGTAACTGAGGCAACTAACGAGCGCACCAACACTCAAACCGCCACCAAGGACGAAAAAAGCGCCAATTAAAGCAACTACCATATAAACCATACTATTGACAAATCGGGTAACCGGATTGGTAAGAGATGAGTAAAAAATTGCTTTTAATGACACTTTGCCCAAAGAAACATTTATATCATCAAAATCCTCAATCGCTTTATCTTCATAATTAAATGCTTTAACGGTTTTCTGATTAGTTATCATTTCTTCGGTCAATGCGGTTTGCGCTGCTCTTTTTTCAGACTGGCTTTTAAAGAGTTTATAAGTTCTACCAGAAATAAATTTGGCAGCAAATAATGATAATGGAGTCAAGACTATTACGGCTACTGTAATTATAGGATTCATTAAAGCCATAAAAATCAAAGTACCTATTATTGTTGCAATGCCTGTAAAAACCTGAGTAAACCCCATTAAAAGTCCGTCAGCAAAAGTATCTACATCAGTTATAATTCTGCTTATAATACCGCCGTGTGAATTAGAATCAATATATTTAACTGGCAATTTCATTAACTTGTCAAAGGCTAATTTTCTTATATCACGCACAGTATTATAAGTAATGTAGTTATTTATAATACTCATAACCCATTGAGAAATACCACCAAGAAGAACAATAATAACTATCTTGACAAGTATTGGCATTAACGCCTTAAAATCAACATTACCTGCACTTACAATGGTATCAACCGCCTCACCGACAAGTACCGGTATATACAATGAAATAACCACAAATACTGTTGCTAACAACATTGTCAGAACAAGCATTACTTTATATTTTCTAATTATTGAAAACAATCTTTGAAATGTTTGTTTTTTAGTATTCATTGTTCTTCACCCCCAAACTGAGAGTTGCAGATTTCTTTATAAATATCTGAAGTTTTCTGTAATTCTTCGTGAGTACCACTGGCAACCAACTCACCATCATCAAGAACGAGTATTTTATCTGAATTCATAACTGCTGATACTCGTTGAGATACAATAAATACTGTTGGATTATCAGGCAATTCTTTTATGACTTTTCTTAATTTTGCATCAGTTGCCAAATCAAGTGCAGAAGCACTGTCATCAAGAATAATAACTGGAGCTTTCTTAATCAACGCACGCGCAATTGTGATTCGTTGTTTCTGACCACCAGAGAGGTTTTTACCATACTGCTCTACTTTGTAGTCCATTCCCCCATCTTTTTTCATAACAAACTCTTCTGCCTGAGAAACTTTAAGAGCATTATTTATCTCTTCTTCAGTTGCATCATTTTTTCCCATTTTTATTTTTGTAATTAATTCTTACATAAATACATTGAAAAAAACTAGAATTTA
>CALAEU010000307.1 GCA_937891215.1 uncultured Clostridia bacterium | reverse complement strand
ATCTACCCAAAGAGGTGTTTCATATAAATCATAATCGCCTCTCATAAAATCCGCACCCTCAAAGGTAGGGATTGTAACACCGGCAATATTACCTGTGCCTTTACGGATATTACTTACGGTGATTATTCCATCTGGAAAAGCATTCTGCTCACTAAATACAGCAATCCATGAAGAAAAACCTTTTTCTAAGTTTTCACGCTCTTGTCTTACTGCAATAGCTTTAGCCTCAATCGTTCTTATTTCTGACTGAAGTTGTTGCTTTTTAAGTGTCAGTGTAGGCAAATATCTCCGGTACATTTTAAGAGCATCTTTTTGTACCTTTAACTCATTTTTGGTTAATTTGATTTTTGCCAAAACTCTGTCCTCCTTACTTTAATAGATAGAATTCTTTTCACCTTATTTTACAGGCCAGAATTCATCTGTAAGGTCTGACTTAATTCCAGTTTCATCCTTTTCGAAGCACTCTGCTAAAATCTGCCAACCTAAATCAAGTGACTCTTCAAGTGACAAGTTAACTGACAAATCCATAAGTTTGTTTTCGAAAAGTTCACCATATTTCAATAATTTTTCATCCCAACGGTTCATTGAGAAGCCCATATTTTTCTTCTCAATTGTCTCTTTGTAAGATGAATACAATCTGATCATTGAGTCCATAAGGATACGGTGGTCCTTACGGGTTTTACTGTTAACATTCTGTTTGAGACGGGAAAGTGAACCGAATGGCTCAATTCTTCCGCCCTTGAGATAATACTGACCTTCTGTAATATAACCTGTATTATCAGGAACAGGGTGAGTAACATCATCACCAGGCATTGTAGTAACTGCAAGAACTGTAACAGAACCAGAATTTGCAAAGTCAACTGCTTTTTCGTAACGCGAAGCAAGTTGAGAATAAAGGTCACCAGGATAACCACGGTTAGATGGAACTTGTTCCTGAGTAATTGCAATTTCTTTCATTGAGTCTGCAAAGTTTGTCATATCAGTAAGAAGAACCAGAACGTCTTTATCTTGTAAAGCAAATTGCTCTGCAACTGCAAGTGACATATCAGGAATCATCATACATTCAACAGTCGGGTCAGAAGCAGTATGAATAAACATAACTGTCTTACTTAAAGCACCACCGTTTGAAAGTTCTTCTTTAAAGTAAAGGAAGTCGTCATATTTAAGACCCATACCGCCGAGCACAATAACATCTGCTTCTGCCTGTAAAGCAATACGCGCAAGAAGCTGGTTGTAAGGCTCACCAGAAATTGAGAAAATAGGAAGTTTCTGTGAAACAACCAATGTATTGAACATATCTATCATAGGGATATTGGTTCTCATCATTCTGTTAGCAAGAATACGTTTTGTAGGGTTAACAGACGGGCCACCAATTGGTTTCATATTTTCTGTAAGTGCAGGGCCTTTATCTCTCGGTTCACCTGAACCATTAAAAATACGACCTAATAAATCTTCGCTGAATGATACACGCATTTCCTGACCTAAGAAGCGAACTTCGTCACCAGTAGAAACACCCTGACCACCTGCGAACACCTGTAGAGAAACAGTATCGCCGTCAATTTTATTAACCTGAGCGAGAGATTTACCAAACTGAGTGTTTATCTGTGCTAATTCGTTGTAGCGCACGCCGTCAGCTTTTACAGTGATAACGTTACCTGTAATTGATTCAATTCTGTTATATATTTTACCCATTATCACTCACTCTCCTTTAAAAGGCGTTCTGCTTCTACGCTTATAGCACCTTTACCTTCATTATACATTTCGTCAATTTCTTGTTCTGCCTTTTTAAATGCATCGCTTTCGAATTCTGTATAATTCCAGTTAATAAATTTCTGACGCATACGGTTGAAGAAGCTACGCGCGTCATCTTTGCTTGGGACATCGTAACTGCTGCCCAGAACGTATACCAATTTATCTGTAACATAACCCTCAAATGCCTCCTTCTCCTCTGCAGTATACTTGTCTGCAAATCTGCCGCCTCCGTTGAGCATATCGTAAGCAATATAGTTGTTGGGCCATAATTTGAAATTGGCCAATATCTTCCTGTCCATTGCCGCACCAAGGGCCTTGAACCTCTCATTCTTGTCCAATTGGGCTGCATCCTCAATCTCCTGCAATGTAACAGGGTCATTGAACTGTATATGCACGCGACCTTTAGGCTGCATTATACCGGTAAGGATACTGTTCAGGTCCTCCCCCTCTGCCTTCACATACTTCTGGCGGCGTTTTATATACATTTCAACCGCCTTGTAAAGGTCACACGGCTCATATTCATATGAAATTGAAGCTGGCATAATATGGAGTTCTGCAAAATCCTTCACAAAATCACCGCTGCCGCTCATATCAAACATCTTCAAAACACCCTGCTCCGTTACGTCTGCACCATCTTTGGTTCTACCGTTCCTCTGTGCAATCCATATTGAACTCTCCTGGGTTGAGACATTGCATCTC
>CALAEU010000306.1 GCA_937891215.1 uncultured Clostridia bacterium | reverse complement strand
GAGAAAACAAAAACAAATTAGATATTCTTGCAAAGTATCTTTATGAAAAAGAAACTATCACAGGTGATGAATTTATGAAGATGCTTGAAGAAATAAATTAAACAAAAAACGCAGCTTTAATATTTCTTAAAGTTGCGTTTTCTTTTTGTTAAATTTCTGTTTAGTTTGAGTTTAGTTTTAATTGGTAATATTTTCCTGTAATCAAGTGTATCGTTGTGCTGAGTTACCCCCTTTCGACCTATAATTCATTGGGATTTTTGGTTAACTTCCAGAACAAAATTTTTGACCGTGCCACTCCGTTAACAATTGAGTATTATTTTTAATCTTTTTCAATATCTTTCTTTAGGTAACGTAAGGAGCGATACACTTAGGTTACGCTAAATCTTTTCAAGGAGTATTTCGTATGGATTTCACTAAAAAGAAAATTTTTACAATTCCAAATATTATAAGTTTTTTTCGATTATTACTGATACCAATTATTGTATATAGTTATGTATTTCTGGACAATAATATACTTACTCTCAGCCTCATAATTCTTTCTGGATTAACAGATATAATTGATGGGAAAATTGCAAGAAAGTTCAATATGGTATCCGATTTAGGAAAAATACTGGACCCCGTAGCTGATAAACTTACTCAGATTGCGGTTACTGCCTGTCTTGTATTTAAATATAAAATTATGCTTTTTGTAGTTGTGATTTTAATTGTAAAAGAAATAACTTTAGCTATCACAGGTCTTTTAACAATTTCTTCAGCTAAAAAGGTTGATTCTGCAGAATGGCACGGTAAACTCTGTACGGTAATTATATATAGTACTATGTTTTTGCTTTTATTAATTCCGAATTTACCATACTTATTAGTCAAAACACTGGCATGTATTTGCATTGTAATGATGATAATTTCAACTTCTTTGTATCTTCGGGAAAGATATCAGATTATTAAAAACTCTAAAAATGGTGAAGTATATGGCATACAATAACTATAAAAGCAAAAAGACAAGTACTAAAAAGAATGACTTTTTAACACGATTGGTAGTTTCGATTACAGGACTATCGATTTGTCTATCAATAATTTTTCTTGCACCTCTATGGGGAAAAACACTTCTTATCAGTTTTGTTTCATCTCTTATAGCTTACGAATTAAGTTGGGGTACAAAGCAAATAAAAAATTCTATATTATGTATCTTTATAACAATTTCAGCATTTTTGTTTCCGTTTTTCACTTATTTGGAATTGCCGAACCAATTCGTTGCAATTTACTCTTGGATTTTACTTTTTGTCAGCATATTTATGGTTGTATTTTCTGATATAAAAATTTCATTTAAGGAAATTTGTGTCACTCAATTCGCTGGTGTAATTATTCCTTCTATCATCTCTTTGCTTGTATCTTTACTAAAAATGGAAAATTCGATTTTCTTATTCCTTATACCGTTTATAGTTGCCTGGTGTTGTGACACTGGTGCATACATAGTGGGTTCTTTAAAAGGAAAACACAAACTCGCTACTAATATAAGCCCAAACAAAACACTTGAAGGTGTGTTTGGTGGAATACTAACAAGCATTTTAGGCATGGCTATGTACTGTTTAATTTTATTTTTATTAAAGAAAAATTTTAATGTTTTTCCTCTTTTACTAATTTCATTAGTTTGTCCTATTATAAGTATTCTTGGCGATTTGTTCTTTTCATATATAAAACGAGAATGCAGTATAAAAGATTATTCTAAAATACTACCAGGTCATGGTGGTATTTTAGACAGATTTGATAGTGTGATTTTCACATTGCCTGTTTGCTACTCCATTTTTTTGATTTTCGAGGTGTTTAAATAATGACCACAAAACATATAGTTAATAATTTCTTTCTCAATAAAAATAGCGACGTAAAAGCTGAAGAAAAATCGGCTTTTTTCAAAAAGTTTAACGCACAACCTGTAACTATTAAAAGCTTTGACGGATTACTTCTTAAAGCTAATATTTGCCAGGCAGAAAATGAAAAACGAATTGTTCTCGCATTACACGGCTATAAAAGTTCTCCTGAAAAAGATTTTAAATATATTGCAGAAGAGCTTATAAACAATGGTTGCACAGTTATATTCGCAGACTCAAGAGCTCATGGCGAAAGTCAGGGTGACCTGATAACTTTTGGTATAAAAGAACGGCACGATTGCTTTTCCTGGATACAGTATATAAATGAGAATATTTCCTCAAAGCTTCCATTGTATATATACGGAGTTTCGATGGGAGCAGCCACAGCTTTAATGACAAGCGGAATGAAGCTTCCGTCGAGTGTTCACGGAATTATTTCTGACAGTGCCTACTCTTCTGTTAATGAAATCGTTAAATATAAAATTGGAAAACAAATCAACAACAAATTACTTACAGAAAAAGTTTTTAATAACCTTGATAATTATCTGAATAAAAACTTCCACTTTAGTTTATATGATTACTCTATTGAAGAAGCCTTCAAATCAAATTCAAGACCGTTGTTACTTTTTCACGGTACAAATGATAAAACAGTTCCAATATCAATGTGCAACCAAATTAAGATTTTAAGTAAAACTGACACAATAGTTCATATTTTTAATGAATGTAAACACTGTGAAGCACAGGGCAAACGCCATAAATCATATCTTTCAAAAATCAATGCTTTTTTCAATAAATATGACAATGTTTCTTTTTCTGATGAAATTAAACTTAATTATCCAGAAAAAACAATGTACGACGTTATTTATGATTCTTGCAAAAAATTGCCTGATGATTATGCATACAACTTTATGGGAAAGAATTTTACCTATAAGCAATTTTTAAAAAGAGTTCATTCAACAGCAAAAAGCTTTGTTTCTCTTGGCATAAAAAAAGATGATATAGTTACCATCTGTATGCCTAATACCCCACAGGCTATTGACAGCCTTTATGCACTTAACAAAATTGGTGCAGTTGCGAGTTTCATTCATCCGCTTTCAGCACAGAGCGAAATCAAATATTATCTTGAACTTTCTGAAAGTAAAATGATAATAACACCAGATTTGTTCTATGATAAGGTAGCAGAAGCTGTAAAAGAAACAGGAAAAAATATTACTATAGTTGTTGCAAGAATTCAAGATACTCTTTCACCAATATTAAAAACAGCATACATCTTAAAAAAAGGTAAGGATTATTTAAAATATCCTGATTCACGTGGTGGAATCGCCTGGTCTGAATTCATAAAAAAAGGAAACAAAATACTCGATACAGAAACTGTAAAGTTTAACAAAAATAAAACTTCTATAATTCTGTATAGCGGTGGAACTACCGCCAAACCTAAAGGAATTTGTCTTTCTGATTACAATTTTAATGCTCTTGCTATGCAAGGAAGAATTGCAATGGAATGTGAATTTTCAAGAGGCTTAAAAAATCTTTCAGCAATGCCTATATTCCACGGATTCGGTTTAGGCATAGGTATTCACCTGGTTTTAGCTAACAACGCTTGCTGTGTTTTAATGCCAACTGTTGACACAAAGGGTTATGCAACCATGCTTTTAAAAGAAAAACCTAATTTTATAGCAGGGGTTCCCACAATATTTAAAATGCTTATAAAAAGTGAAGATTTAAAGGATGAGGATTTATCATTCTTAAAAGGAATGTTTGTCGGTGGTGACTCAATGCCCGTTTCACTAAAAAATGAAACTGATGAATTTTTGAAAAATCATAATGCAGAAATTCAAGTACGAGAAGGATATGGTCTCACAGAATGTGTAACTGCAAGTTGCCTTACACCAAAAGATTTTTACAAGGAAGGAAGTATTGGTTTACCATTCCCGGATATGAAATATAAAATAGTTAAACCTTCAACTGAAGAAGAAGTACCCGTAGGAGAAGAAGGCGAAATTATTATCAGTGGTCCGACTGTAATGCTCGGTTATAAAGATAACAAGGAAGAAACTGAAAAGGTTTTAAAAACACATTCAGATGGCAAAATATGGTTGCATACAGGTGATTTAGGTAAAATTGACTCCGATGGTTTTATCTATTTTCTTCAAAGAGCCAAAAGAATGATTATAACTTCAGGATATAATGTATCGCCTGTTGCTGTAGAAAATACCATTAGTTCTCACAATGATGTTGATTACTGTTGCGTTATAGGTGTAAAGGATGAATTTAAAATAGAAAAAATCAAAGCTTACATTGTTTTGAAAAATCCAGAAAATGCAACAGAAGAAACAAAAAAAAGTATAATTGAACATTGCAAAAAGCATATAGCACACTACGCTTTACCGAAAGAAATTGAATTCCGTGATGAATTGCCTAAAACATTGGTAGGTAAAGTTGCATATAGAAAACTTGAGGAAGAAATGAGTGCCTGATATGAATAGTAAAAAACCGAAAAGCGGTCTTTATCGAGGTAAATTTTTCTACTTTTTAGGAAGAAATTTATTTGGTAAATTCCTTTTAAAAAAGGCAGAGTTCCAAGGAGAAACTTATAATATTGGTAATGAACCATTCCTTTTATTTGCTAACCACTGTTATGCCTTAGACCCTGCCTTTGAAATAATGTCGCTGAAAAAATACATCAGATATGTTGTAAGTGACCATGTTGTAAAAAACAAATTCATCAGAGCATTCTTAAACTTTACAGCTTCACCTATAATAAAAAAGAGAGAGGAAAGTAGCGACGTCATTTACAATCAAATTATAAGCTCTATAAAAGCGGGTGTAAATGTTGCTGTTCACATTGAAGGTGGTATGACTAACACTGGTGAAACAGGCTTTATATCAAAACGAAATGCCGTTCTTGCAAAGGAATGTGGTTCAAGGCTTATAACTTATAGAATTTATGGTGGGTTTCTGAAAAATCCAAGATGGGCTAAAGAAGAAAGAAATGGCCCTATTTTTGGGGGAATAGTTCACGAATATTCAAAAGAAGAAATTGAAAGAATGACGGTTGACGAACTGTACGATTGCATTTGTAAAGACTTATATGTAAATAATTACGATGAACAACGAAAAAATCCATTTGAATATAAAACGGAAAAGCCTGCTGAAAATGTTGAAAATATGATTTATGTATGTCCTAAATGTAAAAGTATTTGCACATTGAAAAGCAATATAGATACAGTTTCTTGTCATTGCGGTTTTTCGGCTACTATTGATAAATATGGATTTTGGCATAGTGCTTATATGCCTTTTGACAATCTATTGGAATGGGATGTTTTCCAAAAGGAAGTTGTAAAAGAATTTATTGATAAAATCGGTGATTCAACTGTTATTTTCCACGACGAAGATCAGGCTGTTTATAATGGTCTTACAAAAGAACTTTTATGCAAAAATGCAACAACAACCCTTTACAAACAAAAGCTTACATTGATTTCAGATGGTTTTTATATTACAATTCCGGTTTCTTCAATTAAACGTGCAGACGCAGTTTCAAAATCAGATATTGCTATAGTGACTGATACAAATTATTATATGATAAAAACACTTACTCCTCGTTCAGCAACAAAATATAATTTTGCAATAAGATATTTGCAAGGCAAAGAAACCCTCAGAAGTATTTCATGATTTTCCTTTCATCTAAATAGTCCAAAACGAAAACCAACTGTTCGATTTAATATCGTCAGTTGGTTTTTGGTTTAAAATATCTCTTTCATTAAATTTTCTGTCATTTCTTCTATAACCGAAAAATCTGTTGCTCTTATATAATAATCTTCAAGTCTGTCATGAATACCTTTTGCTATTGAAATTTTCTTTACCGCTTCACTAAGCATTTCCTGTTGTGTTTTTTTATTGAATTTAAGACTTTCTTTCATGTCACTAAGAGCTTCTTTATTTAAAAATCTCGTTGCATGAACTGTTTTTTCGCCACTTAAGAGAGATTTGTGAGAAGTGTTTTCAGTAAAGAAACAAAGTTTAAGTTCAGGAATAATAATATGTTCAATTTTTACTGTCGGAAAAACTGGGCAGTAACACGCATAAATATCGTAACCATTTTCTAAAGCGTAATCTGCTACAAAATCCATTATTGCAGGTGCGCAAACAGAATAATCGTCTTTTATTGTAATAATCTTTTCACTGAGTGCTACTATTGTGTCATACTGAAGAACCACACCTTCAGGCGTAACAGCGCTTAAAAATCTTTTATTGAGCGTACCTCGTTCCACATTTTTTCTTATAGGAATTTCTCTACGACAAAGTCTTTCCATATAATTTCTTACTTTTTCGTGGTCTGTAATTCTGTCACAATGTTTCATTGATTCAAGTTGCAATTTTGAAACTAATATAATATATTCAGACGCCTTTTTATGAAGGCTTTTATTTTCATCACTTAAATTTATAATTGCAGTTTTATATTCTTGTAAGTACTTTTTATCCCACGCAACACCGAGATTTATAATACTTTCTGTAACACCAGGATAAGTAGCGTCAAAAGTATGTGGAGAAGTTCCGTCAAGAATGGAAAAATTAATTTCAGGCGCAATTACCATATCGAGTGAATTCGGGTCTGCACTGCAATACCCACGCTCCACAAAATACCCTTTTTTCTCTAACTCTAATGCTAATTTTTTCATAAGGGTAGATTTTCCAGTTCCTGGTCCACCTTTTAAGATGTAATGCATACCGTCAGCCTTTTTATCATAAGCAGAAGAAAAAAGTGATGTATATTCTTTTCTTGAATTCGCACCAAAGAAAAATGATACAGGTGTAATAGTCTTAGTCATAATATCACTCCTACTGATGAGTTACAGAGTATATTATGCAAAAAGGGAGTTTTGGGTTACACAAAATGCTCAATTATAGTATGGCTAGTGCAAGTATGCAAGTGGTCAGTTGTCAGTATATGCCGAAGGCATATCGCAATATAAAAAGTTCTATCATTTTCAATTCACGAAAATGATAGAACTTTTTTATTCACTTATAATTATAATCAAGTCCGCATGACTTCCGAAATTCAGCATTCTGCACTCTGCATTTTGCATTATCGGTTATACTCTTACTACTTCAATTGCAACATTCTCGCCATTGATGTCCCAATCTTTTGCGTTAGATTGCTTTTCGCCAACTGTGATTGAGTCTGCAAGAACGATTGTAGCAATTACGTCTTTATTTTTGAGTGCAATATCTGCAATTTTCTGGTTATCAGAAAGTGTTACATTGATATGGTCTGTAACATTGAAATCAGAATCTTTTCTCATTGTCTGAATCTTACTGATAAGTTCTTTTACAAAACCTTCTTCAATAAGTTCTTCTGTAAGTTCTGTATCAAGTGCAACAGTAACACCTTTATCTGAAACGGTGAACACGCCCTCTTTCTGAACTGTGTCAATAAGAACATCTTCTACAGAAAGTTCTACTGTACCACTTGCAAGCTCTAAAACTAACTTGCCATCAGTGTCAAGTGTCTTTTTAGCGTCACTTGGTAATTCTGCTAATGCAGTTCTGATTTCACCTAACTGTTTACCATACTTTGGACCTAATGTCTTTAACTGTGGTTTGAAAGTATATGAAACGAAAGATGAAGCGTCTGCATCGAAGTCAACATTTTTAATGTTAAGTTCTTCGCGGATAATATCTATAAAGTAACCTTCAACCTTTTTGTCACAATTTACATACATTGTGTTAAGTGGTTGTCTGTTCTTTAAGTTAGAACCATTTCTTGCCGCACGACCAAGAACAACAATGTCAACTACTTCGTCCATATTCTTTTCGAGTTCTTTGTCAATAAGGTCTTCGCGTACTACTGGGAAATCACAAAGATGAACACTTTCAGGAGCATTCTTATCTACATTACAAACAAGATTTCTGTAAATTGCTTCTGCCATAAACGGAATCATTGGAGCAGCAGTTTTAGCAGTAACGGTAAGTGCTGTATAAAGTGTCATATATGCAGCTGTCTTATCATCTGTTTCGCCCTGTACCCAATATCTTTCTCTGCCACGGCGAACATACCAGTTACTCATTTCGTCTGTGAATTCCTGAAGAGCTTTTGCCGCTTCTGGAATTCTGTAATTTGCTAAGTTATCATCAACCGCTTTAACCATTGAGTAAAGTTTTGAAAGAAGCCATTTATCCATTACTGTAAGCTTGCAATCCTCTAAATTGTATTTAGTAGGGTCAAACTTATCAATATTAGCATAAAGCACATAGAAAGCGTAAGTATTCCAGAGAGTACCCATAAACTTTCTCTGACCTTCAACAACCGTTTTACCATAGAAACGGTTAGGAAGCCAAGGTGCTGAATTAGTATAGAAATACCAACGGATTGCGTCTGCACCATAACTTTCGAGTGCATCAAACGGGTCAACTGCGTTACCCTTAGACTTACTCATTTTCTGACCATTTTCGTCTTGAACGTGACCTAAAACAATAACATTTTTATATGGTGCCTTGTTGAAAATAAGAGTAGAAATTGCAAGAAGTGAATAGAACCAACCTCTTGTCTGGTCAACTGCTTCTGAAATGAAGTCTGCAGGGAACTGTGCTTCAAATAACTCTTTATTTTCAAATGGATAGTGATGTTGTGCAAATGGCATAGCACCACTGTCAAACCAACAGTCAATAACTTCTGGTACACGGCGCATTTCTTTACCGCAATCAGGACATTTAATTGTAACTGCATCTATAAATGGTCTGTGGAGTTCTATATCATCAGGGCAATTACTGCTCATTGATTTTAATTCTTCGATAGAGCCTATGGAATGGCGACAGCCACATTCACATTCCCAGATATTAAGTGGTGTACCCCAATATCTGTTACGGGAAATACCCCAATCCTGAACATTTTCTAACCAGTCACCAAAACGACCTTTACCTATGCTTTCAGGAATCCAGTTGATTGTATTGTTATTTTTAATAAGATCTTCTCTGACATCTGTCATTTTGATGAACCAGGATTCTCTTGCATAGTAAATAAGAGGAGTTGAACATCTCCAGCAGTGTGGATATTCGTGTTCAAATTTAGGTGCATCAAAAAGAAGTCCTGCTTTTTCAAGGTCAACTAATACTAATTTATCAGCATCTTTAACAAATGTACCAACATAAGGTGTTGGCTCTGCCATTAAACCTGCACCATCAACTAACTGTACAAATGGCAAGTCATATTTTCTGCCGACTTTTGCGTCGTCTTCACCGAATGCAGGTGCAATATGAACAATACCAGTACCATCTGACATAGTAACATAACTGTCAGTTGTAATAAAGAAACCTTTTTTATTCTGTTTGTCGCAAAGTGGTTTTACATAATCGAAAAGTGGAACATATTCCTTGTACTCAAGGTCTGCACCTTTCATTGTTTCTATTATTTCATACGCTTCTGTTTCTTCTGTTTTGAGGCTTCCTAAAACTTTATCAAGAAGAGCTTCTGCCATATAATAAGTAAATCCGTCTACCGCTTTAACTTTGCAATATGTGTCAACTGGGTTTACGCAAAGTGCAACGTTTGATGGAAGTGTCCAAGGAGTAGTAGTCCAGGCAAGGAAATATGCATCTTCGTCTGCAACTTTGAAACGAACTACTGCTGAACGCTCTTTTACTGTTTTATAACCTTGTGCTACTTCGTGTGAAGAAAGTGGTGTTCCGCAACGAGGACAATAAGGAACAATTTTAAATCCTTTGTAAAGAAGATTCTTTTCATAAATCTTCTTGAGTGCCCACCATTCTGACTCAATAAAATCATTATGGTAAGTTACATAAGGGGCTTCCATATCTGCCCAGAAACCAACTGTACGAGAGAAATCCTCCCACATACCTTTGTATTTCCATACACTTTCTTTACAATGGCCAATAAATGGCTCAAGACCATATTCTTCAATTTGTTCTTTACCGTCAAGACCTAAAAGTTTTTCAACTTCAAGTTCAACAGGAAGACCGTGAGTATCCCAACCTGCTTTTCTTGGAACCATACAGCCTTTCATTGTACGGTAACGCGGAATCATATCTTTAATAACACGTGTTAAAACGTGACCGATATGTGGCTTACCATTTGCTGTTGGTGGGCCATCGTAAAAGACATAAGGTGTTCCGTTCTTTCTGTCTTCAATACTTTTTTCAAAGATTTTTTGGTCACGCCAGAATTTTTCGATTTGTTTTTCTTGCTCAACAAAATTCACATTTGGTGAAATTGGGTCGTACATTTTACTACCTCCATAAAAACTGACTTTTGCATACTGTCATACAGAAAACATATTATCACGAAAACTGTTGTTTTGCAAGTGTTTTGTCAATATTTTTGCCTGTATAAAATTGTTTCTGTAACCCTATCTAATATAATACCTCTGTCTCTTTCAGGATAAAACTCCAACAAATCTAAAGTAGCATCTACAATTTCGTTCCTTTTAAATTTTTTTATGCTTAATTGTCGCCCGTAAAGTTCAGTTACAATATTCTTCTGTCTGTTAAAACTCAGATTAAAAGGTTTTGCCTTTACAGTTTTTAAAAGCCCCAGTGGCGCAATATCCATAGGGAAATCAAAAACATCTGATAAAAGCCCCGCACCATTGTCAAAAACAGGACAATATGAAAACTCCCCATTTTCCTCTATTACTGCAATATTGTTAAGATGCCTGTCATCATTTACAAACAAAGCATCAATCTCAAAAAGCAAAGTAAGATATTGAGGGAAACTTTCAAGTCTGGTTATTTCTTTTACTGTTTCTGCAAGGTACTCTATTCTTTTTTTATTGCTCGGAAGATTTTTCAGTTTTCTCATATAATCTTTAGAAACTGTCTGTTTTAAAAAATGACTGACAGTAACAATAGACTGTCTTTCACCTAAAAAATTATTGCTTACACAAGCATTCCTTTCGTGCGAATGAACCTTTAACCTTTCAATATTATAATTAACAAAAGTAAATGGTGTTCCGACTTTTATGTTACTATATTCAAGCAATCTGGATATAACGGTTTCTGAAAGTGCTTCATACCCCATTCTGTCAACTTTATACCACTTACCCGTCTCTTTATCAAACCATTTTTCCTGATTTCCTTTTGAAGATGTTTCAGCAATTTTTTCATCTGTTACTAATTTTATTTCCATTTATAACTCCTCAATTTTTAAAATCATATTATCTTCGCTCATTTTTCCTTTTGTAATTTTCACAATTTCCAAAGCATCATATTCATAAAGCCCTAAAACACTCAGATATTCTTTAATACCAGAACGCGTCTTTGGAATACATCTGCTTTCAAGAAATTCTAAAAAGTCATGCCACTCAGGATTTTCATTAACCCCAAAAGCCGTTTTTATTTTATTGTCTGTATAATTCTCAATGCACAAAGTTTCATCAGTAAAATCCGCACAGATTTTTGTCAGAACACTTTGTCGTTCTATAAATTCAAATATTTTAAGACTATGTTTCAGTACTTTTTTTCTGCTTATAAATTCATCGAAAGTTTCTTTTTTACTTATCATTATTTTTTCTCCGTCAAAAGAAATACTAACTTCTCTATTATCCTTTGAAATACCCATTTCGTTTATCCACCGATTAGGGATACTAATTTTATAATTATTGCTTGATTTTCCGGTATTTCCACCTGCATTACCCACAATAACATTCGCTTTTCTTGTTTCCATTTTAATCACCCACAATATTTTAACACATTGGTAACCAATAGTCAAATTTTCATATTTTTTAGTTTTTTTTGAAACTTCTTCTTTACATATTGACTGAAATTGGGTATAATAGATATTTGGTAAAATATGTTTCAAATTATTTTCTCGAAAGGAATTTTTTATATGCTTCAATTTGAAGAATTAAACTTGGAATTATCATCTTACGAAGATAAACTCACAGATTTAGCTGATGCTTTAGGTCTTAAAGCAATGGCAGAAGAAGTTAAAGAATTAGAAGAACAAAGTGCTCAAGATGGTTTCTGGGATGATGTTCAGAATTCACAGAAAATCGTTCAGAGAACTGCTACATTAAAAAATAAAATCAAGGCTTACGATGACCTTAAAGCAGTTTATGAAGATACTCTCACTTTAATTGAACTTGCAAATGAAGAAGAAGACGAATCATTGTTTGACGAATGCCGCAGTAGTGTTGACAGTTTCATTTCTCAGCTTGACGCTATGACACTCTCTACACTTCTTACAGGCGAATATGACGGCAATAATGCTATTCTTACATTCCACGCAGGTGCAGGCGGTACTGAAGCTCAGGACTGGGCACAGATGCTTTTCAGAATGTACAACCGTTGGGGT
>CALAEU010000305.1 GCA_937891215.1 uncultured Clostridia bacterium | reverse complement strand
GTAAATCGGCGGTTGAACAAATAGTCAAAAATGATTTTCAGTATATGAACACAAATAAAATACTCCTTCGTGTCCGTGAAGAAAACGAAAGAGCAATCAGATGTTATAAATCGGTTGGCTTTAAAGAAAATCGCAGATTCAGAAAAAATGATTTAAATGTTATTGAAATGATATATGAGGCTTGATTATGATTTACAGAAAATATGAAAGCAGGGATATTTCTGCAATACGAGATATTCTCGAAAATGATTTAGGCTATAACTGTAAACTTGAAAACCTGAATAACCGTATTAACGATATGATGAAACGGGGCAATTATCAGATTTTTGTTGCCTGCGACGGTGACAAAGTTGTCGGTTACATAGGTTGTGTCAATTATCTTGCGTTTGAACTTGAAAACGAAGGTATGAAGATAATTGCTCTCGCAGTTTCAAAGGAATATCGCAGAAAAGGTATCGGCACCGCATTGCTCAAAACTGCAGAGCAATGGGCAAAAGATAACAAAATTGAAGTTATACTTCTCAACAGCGGTTTACCCAGAGAAGATGCACACGCATTTTACGAATCACAAGGCTATTTCAAAAAGAGTTATGGTTTTATAAAAAGGATATAACTTGAAACACCACCCACCACAAAAATTGTGGCAGGTGGTATTTTAATGTTACATCTTCTTATTACAATGCTTATCAAAACTTGGATTAAATGCATAGAAGTTCTTGCTATCTAACTTATCAGTCGCGATTCTGAGTCCCTCTCCAAACCTCTGATAATGCACAACCTCGCGTTCGCGTAAGAATTTAATTGGGTCACGAACATCAGGGTCATCTATGAGTCTTAAAAGATTGTCATAGGTAACTCTTGCTTTTTGCTCTGCAGCCAAATCTTCGTGGAGGTCTGCAATAACATCGCCCTTAACTTGCATTGAGAATGCACTGTAAGGTGCGCCACTTGCAGCAGTAGGGTAAACGCCTGTTGTGTGGTCTGTAAAGTATGCATCAAATCCAGCTTTTTTAATTTCATCAATTGAAAGATTTCTTGTGAGCTGGTAAACAATCGCACCAATCATCTCTAAGTGACCAAGTTCCTCAACGCCCACATCCGTAAGAAGTCCTTTTAATTCCGGATAAGGCATTGAAAATCTTTGAGAAAGGTAGCGTAAAGATGCACCGAGTTCGCCATCGGGACCACCATACTGACTAATTATAACCTTTGCAAGTGCAGGGTTGGGGTTCTTGATATTTACCGGGTATTGTAATTTTTTCTCATAACTGAACATAAATCAGCAGTTCCCTCCTGTAAAATCCCATGGCCAAGGGTCGCTAAGCCATTCCGTAGTATTACAGCACTCTGCTTTAAGTGCGCCGTATTTTTCTGTATATTCCTGACGCAACATATTCGCTTCTGCCTCATGCTTTTTGCAAAGTGTAACTGCATTCTGGTCGCAAGGATGTGTGTCGAGGTACAAATGAAGCTCCCACACTGCGAATTGTGCAGCTGAAAGCTTTTTGAGCAATTTATTTCTTTCATTCATCTGCATTTACCTCCAAAGAACGGTTTGTCTAATGATGGGAAAAGTGTACCGTTTTGCAAAGCAATTTCAGGACAATATACATTCATATCTGTCTGATATGGTACATAAGCCATAGTAACTGCTGTGTCAACAGGTAATGCGGTTTTTGGACAAGATGGTTTTTTTAGTGGATTAAAAGCAGTGTCGTAGTTATTCATCAAAAATCTCCTTTTTTGTTTAATTACCATCTTGTACATACTATGTTGTTTAATAAAAAAGGTGACACTTTGTCGTTTTGTATAAATTTTGAAGAAAAAATCGTCTTTTTGCACAAAAGGAAAAATAACCTGAAATATTGACCATAAAATATAAAAATTGTATAATATTAAGCGTTGATCTACACGACCCCGTGTGTAGATTTGGTGTGTGTATTTTTCAAAGAAGCGAAATTTGAAAAATAAGGGGTAAAAGAAAATGGCTAAAAAAATTCAGTCTATTAAAGGCAGGGTAGTGTTCTCATTTATAATTGTTGGTATTTTCTGCATTATCGGCGGTATAACAGCATCTTTCTTTATGAGTAAAAGTAATACCGAGTACGGAAAACTCATTACCAACTATGGTTTTGCACAAGGTGATTGTGGCAGAGCAATTCAGGATTTTTGTCTTGTTGATGAGTATATACACGACTATGTTTCTTATTATGATGAAGAACGCCGTGAGTTTTGTCGTTCACAACTTTCTATGTATCAAAAATCATTCAATGAAAATTTTGAACTTGTAAAGGGTACTTTATAGTCAAAAGAAGAAATGGCACTTTACGAGCAGGCAGTTGCTGCTTTTGAGGCTTACGGAAAAATCGCTGAAGATATTATGGCGGAGCGTGACAAAAGAGGTTCTACACCTGAAGTGATTGCAGAACTCCAAGGCAGATTTATTGATGAACTTGATGTTGAGTACGATAAAATTGATGTCGCTTTAAATGGCATTATGGAATTAAAAGTCACAGCAGGTGATGCAGGTCACGCTGCTATGGAAAGACAAGCAAAATCTATTATTATATTTATTATGACATTTATTACTCTCGCAGTAATCGCGTCAAACATTATGGGTTATAAGTTAGCAATAGATATTGCAAAACCTGTTAAAGCGTGTGCAGAAAGACTTAATAAATTAGGTCAGGGCGATTTAACATCTGAAGTTTTAAGCGTTACAAAATATGATGATGAAACCCGTGTTTTAGCAAACGCAACAAAAGGTATAGTTGATGATTTTAATACAATTATCGGCGACCAGAGTTATTTATTAAGTGAAATTGCTCAGGGTAATTTTGATGTTGAATCACAAAATGAAAATGCTTACAAGGGTGATTTCAGACCACTTCTTGATGCACTTAATAAAATTGTTATTGATTTAACTGATACAATGTATCAGATTTATCAGGGTTCAGACCAGGTTGCAAATGGTTCAGACCAGGTTGCAAGCGGTGCTCAGGCACTTTCACAAGGTGCAACACAACAAGCAAGTAGTGTACAGCAACTTTCTGCTACTATTGTAGAAATTTCTGAACATATCAATACAACTGCTAAAAATGCAGTTGAAGCAACCGAGCAGGCAAACATTGCTTCAAGTGGTATAAATGACAGTAACGCAAAAATGCAGGAAATGGTTCTTGCTATGAATGATATTACTGATACTTCAAACGAAATCAGTAAAATTATCAAGACTATTGACGATATTGCATTCCAGACAAATATCTTAGCACTTAACGCAGCAGTTGAAGCAGCAAGAGCAGGTTCGGCTGGTAAAGGTTTCGCAGTTGTTGCTGATGAAGTAAGAAACCTTGCAGGTAAATCTGCAGAAGCGGCAAAAAATACAACTGCACTTATTGAGAATGCTATAAGTGCAATTGATAACGGTACAAAAATTGCAGATGAAACTGCAAACGCACTTTTAGAAGTTGTTGAAAAAGTTAATTCCGTAACTTCTAAAATTGATGAAATTGCAACTGCATCTGAGGAACAGGCAACCGCAGTTACACAACTTAAAGGTGGTATTGAACAGATTTCTGCAGTTGTTCAGACTAACTCAGCAACGAGTGAACAGAGTGCCTCTGCTTCTGAAGAACTTTCAGGTCAGGCACAAATGCTCAAACAAGTTGTTGGTGCATTTAAACTCAAAAATGTTGAAACATCTGCTTCAAAAAATGCAAGTTACGAAGCAACAGAGTTTGAAACATTTGAGAATGTTGATTTGTGTGATGATAAGTATTGAGTTATCAGGGACTAGGGACTAGGAATTAGAATAAATTAAAACAGGAAACAGAAGCAAATGCTACTGTTTCCTGTTTTCTGTTTTCTGACCTTTAATACAACTCATCCAGTATCTCAATCGCGTGGGCAATGCAACCATCATTATTTGAACGGGTCACATATTTTGCTACACTGAGTGCTTCTTTTGAACCGTTTTCGGGTACAAAACCTGCGTTTGACGCTACAAGCATTTCAACATCATTATAACCGTCACCG
>CALAEU010000304.1 GCA_937891215.1 uncultured Clostridia bacterium | reverse complement strand
TTTATTCTGCTTACTTTGGATTTAATTTGCAGTTGTTTTCCTTATTTCTTAGAGAATAAGTCTGGTCTTTGATTTTAGATCTTTTTTTTCTCTCTTTTTAAATATAGGTATTTAGTGCTATAAATTTCCCTCTCAGTGATAGCTGTGTCCCAGAAACTTTGATGGGTTGTATTTTCATTTTCACTCAGTACAACGTGTTTAAAAATTTCCCCTGAGGTTTATCATTGATCAACAAATTATTTAGGAGCATGGTTTTTAGCATGAAATTTTTCTGTTATCTTTCTGATATTGCAACTTCGGATGAGTTCATCTTCCAAATTATCTACTTGTGGAATTGTGACTACTTTTGATATAAATTTATAAGCTTTCAGTTTGGTAATGTTATAATTCAGAATATCTGTTTTTCGTGTATCCGTATCAAAAACCAAAACAATAATTGTACCTTCTTTCAATGTTCTGAGAATGTTATCTGTAATTTTATTTTCAATAACATTTAATTTGTCAGCAACTTTAGCACCACCGAGAATTGTAACGAATGGTCTTACAGGATTTTCAACTGCGTTGCCGAGATATTGAAGTTCTTTACCCATAAGGTAACCAACTGCTGCTTCTTCAACGAATGAAGCTACACCAACTGTTGAGCAGTGTGCTCTGTGAGCTGCACCGAAAGCATCGTTTACATAAATATCGCAAAGTGAAGCAAGTTCTTTTGAGAATTCTTCACCATTTTTTGTTTCTTCTGGTCTGAAACGAGTGTTCTGAAGAAGAACTACGTCGCCATCTTTCATAGCTGCAACTGCTTTTTTAGCATTTTCACCAACAACTGTATCGTCTGCTGCGAAAACAACTTCTTGGTTTAAGAGTTCAGCAAGTCTTTTTGCTACTGGAGCAAGAGATTCTTTTTCATTAGGACCGTTTTTAACTTTACCTAAGTGAGAGCAAAGAATAACCTGTGCACCGTCAGCGATAAGTTTTTTGATTGTAGGAAGAGCTGCTGTTATACGGTTTTCGTCTGTAATAACTCCATCTTTAAGAGGAACGTTAAAGTCGCAACGAACGAGAACCTTTTTACCTTTTGCGTTGATATCATCAACTGTTTTCTTGTTTAAAAGACCCATTTTAATAGACTCCTTTACATACATTAATTTTTAACGCTTACTATTTTATAACATTTTCACTTCTTTTTCAAGTATATTCTTCACATTTTGAGCATTTCGGGTATACATTATTACACCTGAAATTGTGAAATTTTTGTCACATTTGTCAAACACGGCTCAAACTACCATTTTTAATCGCATTTCTTTTAATATTACTTTCTCGCGCCTTGATACCTGAACCTGTGTCATTCCAAGTTTTTTGGCAACTACGGTCTGCGTTTCACCTTTAAAATATCTTAAGGTTATTATTTCACGGTCTTTTTCCGAAAGTGCTTCAAGACATTCGTTAAGGGTTATTCTTTCTGCAATTTTATCTTCGTCTCCTTCTACCGCTATATCGAATTGTTTTTCGTCATTTTCTTCGTCACTTGTAAGTGAAACCGGTGGCAAAGTAACAAGTAACAATTCCGCAGTTTCAGGAACGGAAAAATTTAAAAATTCCGCTAACTCTTTAACGCTTGGTTCATAGCCGAATTCTTTTAAAAATCTTTCTTTTTCCACCGCTACGAAACGTGCTTTTTCCTTTAATGCTCTACTGACTTTTACCGCACCACCATCACGGAATATTCTTTTAATTTCACCCAAAATAGCGGGTACTGCATAAGTAGAAAACTGAAAACCCAGAGTATCATTAAAACCGTCTGCCGCTTTAATTAAACCTACGCACCCTGCCTGAAACAAATCGTCATATTCTATACCGCGATTTTTAAATCGATTGGCACAGGAGTGAACAAGTCCTAAATTATCTGAAATGAGTTTTTCTCTGTCATTCATATTTTTTACCGCTTATTCTTTTCTCCATTGTTACTGTTGTGCCTACACCTACTTTTGAACGAACCGAGAGTTTGTCCGAAAAACTTTCCATAACAGAAAAACCGAGACCAGAACGGTCACCGCCAACACTTGTATATAATGGTTCACGCGCTTTTTTCACATCAGGAATACCGCAACCTCTATCCCTTACAGACACTCTTAAAACACCATTCTCAAACACTGTGCAGGTTATGTAGATTTTGCCTATCTTCTCTTTATAGGCGTGAACTATACAGTTAGTAACTGCTTCACTTACAATTGTTTTAATATCGCCTAATTCATCTACTGTCATATCAAGTTGTGACGCAAAAGCGGAAACTGCAACGCGCGAAAATCCTTCGTTTACTGAGTAACTGTCGAGTATCATTTTCATCTGATTTATTTTTTTCATTTTAATTTTCCTCTCCTTTTTTATTTATCTCTGCAATTTTTTCTATTCCTGACATCTGCATAATTCTGTAATTTCTGTTATCTAAATTATCTACACGAATTTTTTTACCGAGTGTAGTTGCATATCTGTAACGCCCCATTACAAGACCTACACCTGAAGAATCCATAAAACTCACTTCCCCAAAATCAAGAACAAGAATTTTTGAACTTTCAGAAGTCATTAAAGCATCATCTATTGCCTCTCTTATTTCCGGGGCTGTATGGTGGTCAATTTCACCTTTTATAAACGCGTAAATACAATCATTTTTTCGTTTTATTGTTACTGACATAATTTCACTTCCTTTGTTTTTAGATATAATATAACAACCACAATGCGAATTTTGTCACATTGTGGCTGAAGAAAAACCTTGCCAGAAATAATACTGACAAGGTTTTAAAAACTAATATTTAAAATTCATTTTCACTTTCAAATA
>CALAEU010000303.1 GCA_937891215.1 uncultured Clostridia bacterium | reverse complement strand
TTGAAAGTCTTACAATTCAGTTTGGTACCTCTCTTGTGTACCCTGCTTCAACTATGGGTGCTCACGTTTCTGCAAGTAAAAGAACCGGTTACGAAACCAAGACAAATGTTGCACTTTGGGGTACATTCGGTTATGAATTAGACCCTGACAAATTAACAGAAGAAGAAATTGCTGAGATTAAAGAACAAGCAAAGCTTTACCATAAATATTATGATGTAATTCACTACGGTGACCTTTACAGATTAGAGTCACCATTTGAAAATTACAACAGATGTGCCTGGCAGTTTGTTTCTGAAGATAAAAAAGAAGCACTTGTTACTGTTGTGCAGATTAAAAAGGTTGTTCATGGTTTTAAAATGCTTAAATTACAAGGTCTTAAGAAGGATGCAATTTATAAAGATGAAGCAACCGGTGATACATATAGCGGTGCTTACCTTATGAATGCAGGTCTTAATCTTTATGATATTTTAGACGAAGACGGCGACTCATATCTTCTTCATTTAACCGAGGTTTAATTTATGATAAAAATTAAAGAAAATGATGTTATTCTCTTTCAGGGTGACTCTATAACAGATGGTAATCGTGGCAGAAACTCTGACCCCAACCACATTCATGGTCACGGTTATCAGTACATTTTAGCAAGTGAGATTTTAGCAGATAACTTAGGGAAAAATGTTACTGTATATAATCGTGGTATAAGTGGTAACAGAATTGCGGATTTATATGCACGATGGATTGAAGATTGTCTTAATTTGGAACCTACAATCCTGAGCATTTTAATAGGTGCAAATGACCTTATATTCCAATACGACCACAACTGCGGTGCTTCACCTGAAAGATTTAAAAAGACCTACAGACTTTTAATAGAAGAAGTTTTAGAAAAAAATCCCGACACAAAAATAATCATTATGGAGCCTTTCTTTGGTAAACACAGAGAAGAAGCTCCTGGTGAATACATTAAAAGCAATATTAGTTTCTATCAGAAGGCCTCAAAAGAAATTGCAGAAGAATTTGGCTTAATTTTTATTCCTTTACAGGAAGTATTTGATGAAGCAAGTAAAAATTGTGACATTTTTGAACTTTTGTGGGACGGCGTTCACCCGACAACTGCAGGGCATCAGCTTATTGCAAGGCAGTGGAAGAAGTATGTCTTTGGTCAATAAAAAACAACTCAACGAGTTTTGCTCGTTGAGTTGTTTTTTAGTTTTTATTCATACACATAATACTCATACACGTGCTCACCTTCTGGTGTGAAGTAATCAATATAAGGTGTAGTGTAGCCTTCTGGTGAAGTTGTGTTTGGGGGTGGACTATTTGAGGTAACGAGTTTTACATCACCCGTTGTTGTAGGTATTTTTTCTGCTTTATTATTTTTCGTAGTTGATTCAGTTAATATATTTTCCGCTTCATTCGTGTTAAACATCTCATCAAAACTTACAAATAACAAGTCACCCGCAATACCAGATGAATCCTCAAATGCTTTATTTAGAGGCTCTTCTGTCTGGTAGTAAGGTGTCAATATGAAGAACTCTTTTCCTGAAATATATTTCGCTTTTCTTTCAACACTTGTTGGTTTACTACCCTTTTGAATTTTACCATTTTTTAAGCTGAAATACTTCGCTTTACTATTTTCAGAGAACACATAAGAAAGTGAATCGTAATAGAGTGTGTATGGTTCTTCGCGTTCAACACCGTTTTCTAAAAGTGCTTTACCGAAATAAATCAACTGAAAGTTATCAGGTGTTCTTTCAACATTTTTCAAGCAGAAGTTTGTGTTATCAATAACACCTGCTTTTTCAAGAATTTTGTCAATTGTAGTAAGCCTGTCCTTACCTAAAGGAGATACTTCTTTAAAATCTTCATACTCATTAAAAAACACACTGAAGTCATCAGCAATAAGTATATTACCTATTCTTGTAAAACCATTACTTTCTTTATCATAAAACTGGACAGTAATTAAACCACTTTCAAAACTACCATTTGATTCAAAATTAAAATTCATTCTCTGAACAAAAATATTGTTCGCAGTTGCATTTAAAACTTTTTCAATTTCAGGTACCAATGCTGAAAAATCTGAATCAACTTTAGGAATTTCATTTTTATCAATTATTTCATATTTTTCTGTTTTTGTGTCAAGTTTTAAGAAAACTAAATCCCAGTCAGGATACTCTTCCCTTACACCTCTGTGTTTTGCTGAACAATAAATAAATCCATCAGAAACTGTAAACAACTCATCAATAGAGTAATAAGTGTCACCGTGATAAAGTTCCTCTATAAAGTATTCAGCTTTTGCATCTTCTTTTAATTCAACCTTATGTAAATTAAAATCAGAACCTTTGTAATAAAATGTATTATCTACAACCACACTCTGTGATATATCGCTGGTATTAAGGTCACAAATAAAACGATTATCACCGTCAACTTCTTTCAAGAACAAACCTATATTCTGATAATTATTTATATTGATAACTCCATAGTAATAATTATCTTTAATCCTATATAGTGTACCAGTATTCTCATCTGCATAAACATAGTTTTCTGTTTTTTCTTCTTCAGATGAGTCGATTTTTTTATAAACAACTTCTAACATATCAAGTGTAACCACTATTTTGTTATCTTGCCTGTCTTCAAACCAGATTTTAGGTACAGAAAATGAAAACTCTGTACCTGGACCTTGCGAAGAACAAGTAGCAACATATACATCCTCATTATTCAAAACTTCAGATGAATCTGAAAGAAGAATTTTATCGCCAAGCTCTAACCCACCGTCAAATTGATTTGCATTGACAATATAGATAGTTCCTTCATCAGGAAGAGTCTGATATTCTGCTTTAAAGGTTAATGTATATCTGTCATCGTGACTTATTAATTCTACAAATTGAATTTCAAGTAAATCATCAACTGCAAAGGGCTCTGATTTAATATTATAATAATTTCCATCCTCACTCATTTCCGGGCGAATAGCAGAAGACATAAATTCAAATGACATTTTCTTTTCTGTAGTATTTACTATTTTATATCCGTCTTCACTTAAAATCTCATTTAATTTATTATTCTCAGGATTTGTCAAAAATAAAATAGTCAAAAATGTTGTTAAAACAATTGCAATACCAACAACCCGGGTTGCAGGATTTTTATAATTTAAAACAGATTTAATTCTTTGTTTTACACCTGTTTCGCCGAACGCAACAGGACACGCCATAATAATTCTTTTTTGTGTACTGCAATTAAGTAA
>CALAEU010000302.1 GCA_937891215.1 uncultured Clostridia bacterium | reverse complement strand
GCTGATGAATGTGTCAGCAAGAGAGATTATTTAGGGGCAGTAAAAGGATATTTGAAGGCTTTGGAGATAAATGAAGATTTTACATTATTAAATAATTGGATATTAGCTTTAAATTTAAATGATAATTTAAGAATGTTAATTCTTACAGATTTTATAAAAAAAGATTTATTAAAATTAGTCGGTACTGAGCTTGACATTCACGAAATGGGAACTGTGCCTGTATTTGAAACAGTAAGAAGAAGTATAAATGAAAATTGTAAAATTGCATTACTTTCAGGTACACTTGTTATTGTTCCTGACTCTGCTTTAGAAATCATAAAAAAAATATCTGACGAAGAAAATGTATCATTTACTACAAAAAAATTAGAAAATACATTACACACACAAATAAATTTCAGTGGTTCTAATAAAAATAAAGTCAGAATTATTACAAAAGTTTTCGAGACTGGTGCTATAAATGTTTTAGTTGGTACTAAGTCGCTTCTTGGTGAGGGGTGGGACTCACCAAATATCAACTCTTTAATTCTCGCGAGCTTTGTTGGTAGCTTTATGCTCTCAAACCAGATGCGTGGCAGAGCAATAAGAATTGACAAAAATAATCCTAAAAAAATTTCTAATATATGGCATCTTGTTACAGTCGAACCTGACTCAGATGAAAATTCTGAAAATATCAACGGAGATGATTTTGAAACAATTAAAAGAAGATTTAATTGTTTTCAGGCACCTGCATATAACGAAGATGTCATTGAAAACGGAATTGACAGAATTGATATTTTAAAACCACCTTTTAACGAAAAAAATTTTAAAATTATAAATCAGAAAATGCTCACTCTCGCCTCGCAACGAGAGCAGGTAAAATCGCGATGGAACAATGTAGTAAAAGGAAGTAACCACCCTGAAATAGTTGAAGAGTGTGAAATATCACCTAAAATACAACCAACAAGCGTAATATTAAAAAACAAAATAATTTCTTGCGTTTTAGCAGTTCTAATTTTATTATCTGTTACACTTGGAATAATCTGGGGCGGATTTTTGGGTGTTCTGTTAATTGCAATTTCAATTATTTGTATATATTTCTTATATAAATATTCAAAAATCGTATTTAAAAACATTTCCCCGGAAAAGACTGTGGAAACACTTTCGAAATGTGTTTTTAAATCACTTAAAGAAATCGGAGAAATTGACAGTAAAAACGCAAAAGTTTATGTTGCAACGCGTAAAGACAGCAGTGTAAGTTGTTCTTTACAAAGCGCCTCTGCAAGAGAAAAAAATGTTTTTAAAAATGCAATTACTGAAATGCTCTCGCCTATTGATGACCCACGATATTTAATTGTAAACGCAAAAAATAATAAATTAAATTATTTTATGAGTTACGCGTGTCCATCTGTTTTAGGAGTAAACAAAGAAACTGCAGAAATTTTAAAAAGACATTTAAAAGACACCGGTTGCAATTTCGGGCTTGTATTTACAAGAAACCAGAACGGCAGAAAAGAGCTTTTTAAATGTAAAAAGTATTCTTATATTAACTTAAATAATTCTAAAGTAAAAAACAAGAGAAAAGTGAACTGACATACTAAAAACCTGTTGTAAAAAACAACGGGTTTTATTATTGACAAAAAAATTTAAATGTGCTATTTTATACCTAGAACTTCTATGCATATTATTTCTATGCAAAACAAAAGGTGGAAAAATTTATGAATATAAAAAAAGAACTCACAAAAGGTAGTAGCTCACTTCTGGTGCTTTCTGTAATCGGCGAAAAAGATATGTATGGTTATGAAATAATAAAAGAAATAGAAAAAAGAAGTAATGAAGTTTTTGCGTTTAAAGAAGGTACTCTCTACCCTATTTTACACACCTTTGAAAAAGACAGTTATTTAACTTCTTACTGGTTTGAAAGCGAAAACGGAAGAAAAAGAAAATATTACCATATTACAGAAAAAGGAATAAAATTATTATCAAAATCAAAAGAAGAATGGGAATCTTACTCTACTGCTGTAAAAAATGTTTTATCAATAAACAATACTACAAATTAAGGTGACAGCTATGGACAATAGAATTAATGAATTTATTGAAAATTTGTTGCCTGATGATATAAATAAGACTAAAAAAGAAAGTTTAAAATTTGAATTAGAAAGCCACATTCTTGACGCTTTTGAATTTTATGAAAAAAATGGTTTTTCTTATGAAAAAAGTGTTGAGAAAGCTTTAAGTGATTTTTGCAGTGATGAAAAAACTAAAAAGAAAATTAAAAAGAATTATAGAAATTTACATAGCGAAAATTCATTGGCAACATTTTTCAAAAAAACAATTCTTGCGTGTATTCCACTCTCTCTTATAATTCATTTATTTTCAGGTTATATGATTAACTGGGGTGTGTGTCTATATTCTATAATTCAACCGTTATTTTTCTATTTGATTTTTTATGCAATTGATAGAAATAAAATATTCAAAAAAAAGATACGTTCTATAATTTCAGTATTTCTATTTATAGCATTATTGATTTTAAGCTGGACATCATTTATTTATTCTTTTGGGGATAAAATAGAGATATCAACAAATAATTTTTCAATAAATCTGAATGATTCCGCCCTTTCTTACGAGTATTCTGTACACTGGTATAACGAAAAAATCGAAGATTATGACTATGAATATAACTATATTGAAAAGAATTTTATGCCAACTGAATTTGAGAATTTTGAAACAGTTGATATTTATTACTATTCCGAACAAAGCGTTTTTCACGAACCTAGTGCAACAACATATATTTTCAAATATGAAAATAAAGTTGAATTTGAAAGAGAAAAAAACAGAATGAGTAATTTATATTCATATTTTGAAGACAGCATTACATTGAGTGGTTTTAAGTTAAATTATTTTGCACCCCCCTCAACAATAACTCATAATAATAAAAAATATTCGTTATGGGAAAACCCATTATATATAATCGGATTTAACGAAAAAACAAACCAGATTTTACTGACAATACATTACGGTGAATTTTTTGACTACACTTCTCTTGATTCACCAGTATACAAAAAAGTTATAGTTGATGGTGAACCGTGCGAAATGCCTTTTTACGAAACGGTTGACAAATCTTCAGTTGATGAAACCTTTTACAAAGATTATTGCGGTTTAAAATATGTTATATTTTTCAATTTCTTTTTTAAATAATGTTAAAAACCCGTTGTTGTAAACAACGGGTTTTTACTATACAATTCCAAAAATTACAAATAAATGTCCAAAAGTTACATTTTCAGCAAAACTTAGATATTTTGCACTATAATAAAGGTGTAATAGCAGGAGCAACAAAATGGAGCAAAGCAAAATGCTTATAAAATAGTGACAACCAAAATAAAATATGATTATATAGTGTTGAGGTGAGGTTATGACAAAAATTTCTAAAAACATTAAAAGACTGCGAAATTCACAGAATATAAGCCAGGAAGCACTTGCAGAAAAACTTTTCATTTCACGTCAGGCAGTTTCTTCATGGGAAAATGACCGTACACAACCCGATATTGAAATGATTGGTAAACTTGCAGATGTATTCAATGTTACAGTAGAAGAGCTAATTTACGGCGAAAAGCGTAAAATTGAGCTCGAAAACGAAGAACCTAAACAGAACAACCGATTGCTTATTATAATATTTTCTATTTTAGGCTCTGCTTTTGTTGCTATCGGTCTTATTTTCTTTATTGTATTCGGATGGGAATACTTTGGAACTGTAATAAAAACTATTTTAGGACTTTTGCCTATGCTCGCAGGTCAGTCAGTAGCAATTTACACATATAAAAGAAAAATGCACTCAATTGCCTTTACAGAAAGTGGTGCTCTTGTGTGGTCAGTCGGTGTTGTCTCTACCCTGTTTTTAATTAACGGAATACTTAAAATTAACATCTCATATTTCACGCTTTTTGCATTAAGTACAATTTTAATTCTTCCTGCCATATACATCTTCAATTCAACTTCTGTATTATTCGGATATTTCGTGTTGGCGCTTACCACTCCACTCAATAATATCAACGATTTTGCAACAATTACATTCTTGATTATATCAATGTTTTTCGGTGGATTGTATGTTACACTAAACAAACACAAGGTCGAAGATTTTCGACATAATTTATCTTTGTGGTTTTTAGTGATTTCTGTGTTTATTGGTGTGATAGAATTACTTATTGGATTAAATACTAACCTGTTTATGATGAGTTTGTTTGCGGTACTTTTAACCGGCTTTACTTTCTTATTTACATTTAGCAAAGAAAGAGATTTTAAAAAACCATTTTATCTTTTAGGTAGTCTTGGGTTATTGGGAACACTAATTTTTCTTTCGGTAATCGACACTATAGATTCAGTTGAAATAGTATTCACGCAATACTATTTCCAAGACCAGAATCTTCTACCAAATTTATTCATAAATTTAATAATACTAATAGCAATCATAGATATAGGTGCTTTTTGTAGCAGAAATACACTTGTTAAAAACCCGTTAAAAATAACAATTTTACTTATAGGTAGTATTTCAACCATATTAGCGCTTATTTGTGCAGACACATTCGTTCCGTTTGCTACAATACTTACTGTTTCACTGTCAATTTGTTTTATTGTTATAGGTTCTAAATTAAACAAGTTTTATGAGGTAAATATCGGTTTAATTTCAATAATAATTATTATGTTTAAAATCATTACTGAAATCGGTTCAAATTACCTTGCACTTGGCTTTGCTTTCTTGCTCTCGGGTATAATTTTGTTCATAGTAAATTTCTTACTTATAAACAAAAGCAAAAAAGAAAAAGCATTAACACAAAATAATAATTCTGAATTAGTTGAGGATGGTGATTTAAATGTTTAAAAGAAACGCTAAAAATATTTTAATTTTCGTTATAATTATTCAACTTATTATCCCTGTCGGCATGCTTCTTTATCAAGCAAATATTAGTCACAATTTAAAAAATGAAGAAAATTATTTTAAAATACCCTTAAGAAGTATTGAATATTATTACGATAGTTGTTCTTTGGAAATGTCGATTGACGACTACACCGATTACGATAAAAATTACTTTGTTTTTGAAAAAACTGAAAATACTACAAATTTTGTGAATTCCGACTCAAAGCCCAAACACAATAATTATTTATATTTAGATATAAATTCTATGTATGATTTTTACAATTTTCATTACACACCTGAATTCGATTTTAATGTTGATTTAATTGAAAACACAAACACAATTTATGATACAGACAATGAAAAACGCAATATTTCTAACGGTCTTGTAGAAGGTCCCGAAACAGAGGCTTACGCTATAGTCAGCGTCTATAAAGGTCAAACCAAAGTGATTAACGTCTTTATTGAAAATTATACTTTAGAAGAATATTTAAAAGCTTGTGAAAACAATGAAATTGATTTAACACGATATCAATATATTGATGAATTTAATTTTTCGGAATATTTTGAAAATCTCCCTGACAATCAAAAAGATTTAATTAATAATATTGCAGAAAGTGTTCTGACATAATAGATAGGCTGTAAAAAACACTATGTTTTTTACAGCCTATTGTTTAATTTTCTTTCTTTTTTCTGAAAATAATTTTATAAGAAATATTAAATATAATAAAACTGATTATCATAAATAATGGTTCAAATAAAACACCTGAATTTAATTGAGTAAAAAACTCATTACAATTTAATATTTTTGAATACAAAATTAAATTACTAAATGACGGTGTACCCAAAAAGAAATAAACAATAAAAACAATTAATAAATAAATCGGTAAAACTTTTATTGAAAATTCTTGTGGTGTCATATCTATTGGTTTATTCAAACTACTATTTAAAATATTTTTTCTTATAAGTTTAAATACCGGATAAAATAAAATCGTACTTAAAATTACTGTTAATACAATTTCAAATATTTCGTTATCAAGAATAGATTCATTTAATCTGAACGAGAACGCTCTGACGAGTATTACTACAAATGAGAAAAACATTGTTAAAATCCCGTTATATATAACACTATATCGTTTATTTTTAAGAAGCGGTGTATATGTAAACAATTCCTCTGCGTCGGTATATTGCTTTGGAAGGAAAGCAATTACAAGCATTATAAGTAAACCTAAAATAAAGCCTGTAAAGAATTCCCATGTTGGCCACTCACAACCACTTAAAAATGCGGGGGTTTTAACTCCAGCAAAGAATCCCCTGTCTGAATCTAATATCAAAGGAATATCTGCAACCGTAATGGCAACAGCACATGCAAGGTTAATAAAAAAAGCGAATATAGCGGTAAATTTATCTTTTATAACAATAGCAACTGTTAAAATTGAAGTTAAAGCACCAACTGCACTTGAAATTACTTTGATACTTGTAAAATAGTTACGACAGAACGGTATTTTTTTAGCCCAAGCTGCAGAACCAAATTCAGTAATAAACGCTTTCATTGGTGACATATCGTGCCCTGCATCCCGAAGACCTTCTGCACACGCTTCTACTGCCTCAGGGTTTATTACATCTAAAATTAAATGTGAAACCGTAAAATTTGAAATTATTACTGTTATGTAATAAACACCAACATAAATCAAAAAGTCTTTAAATTCATATTGTTTCTTTGAAAACAATGATGCAAAACAAATAGCGAAAAGTGGCAACCACCCAAAACCTAAAAGTAGCATTATGGCAAGACCACTGAATTCACTAATAGGTATATTGCGATAAACCTCTTCACCTACGAAGTTCGCATTACTTGAAAGGTAGCCATTCATTTGTGAATTAAGTGTACCCCACCCACCGGCAGTAAGCGCTGCAAATACCGCTGTAAGCGGCATCATTTCAAAATTCATTTTTTTGCGTCTGCCATAAAGAGCATAAATAAACAACATAAATACAAAGGCAACTGCAAACATTCCCCACTTTGCACCAAAACCGTGAGAACCTCTTGCGCGCCACATAATACCTACAAGACACGCACCTGCTATAATAGCAAAGATTTGTTGATACCATTTTAAATTATTCTGTTTTGTAATTGTCAAAAAATCACCCCACTCTTTTAATTTAAATTATAATTCTTGAAAATGTTTTAGTCAAGTTAAACATAATAAAGGAATATGCACAAATAATACTCTTATGTACATATTTAATTTCACTCTGTCGAAAAATGTTGAAATTTGTCGAAATTCGTGGTAAACTAATAAAAATAGGAAATTAAATTTCCTAAATAAGAAATCTGATTTCATATTATAGGTGGTGATAAGTTGTTAAATAACAGAATTGTACAATTTCGTACTTACAATAAAATAGAGCCTGAAACAATTGCGAAAACTTTAAATATTTCAACAGAAGAATATTTAAAATACGAAGATGGTTCTGTTATGCCTGACATTGCAACTATCACAGAACTTGCAAAAATATATAAAGTTACAATAACTGAGTTTTATGGTAATACTCCACGACTTGTTCTTAACAATCCCGATGCTAAAAATAATTTTCCCAACAAGAACGACGAACTTGAAGTTTTGAAATTTGCTGAGCTTTCAATTGACGAAAAAGAAATGATTTTAGCTTATAGAACATCAGAAAACAAAGAGCTGATATTTAAAATGATTACAGACAAAAAATAAAAGCGATTGACATCCTTTTACCAAAAGGAAATCAATCGCTTTTTGTTTTATTTTTAATTATTTGATAATTTCGCCCATAAGACCTGGTGTTGCAAGCGCTGCGTTGCTTTCATCTGTATCAATGTGCATAGCAGCTGCAAAGTTAGGGTTAACACGAACAACTACATCACCAAAAACAAGGTTTCTGCCTTCTGTTTCTACCTTAACATTAACAATTTCTTTATCTGATACACCGAATTCTTCAGCATCAGCAGGTGTTAAATGAATATGTCTTTTTGCAACAATTACGCCTTCTTTAAGTTCAACTTCACCTTTAGGACCAACAAGTTTACAAGCACCGCTACCAGCAGTGTCACCACTTTCTCTTATAGGTGCTGCTACACCGATTGAACGAGCGTCTGAAGCAGAAAGCTCAACCTGTGTTGCAGGACGAACAGGGCCGAGGATAGAAACGCCGG
>CALAEU010000301.1 GCA_937891215.1 uncultured Clostridia bacterium | reverse complement strand
ATTCGGAAAAGAAATCTATCCGTCGGAAATATTTCAACAATATAAAGATGCCCTCATATCAGCTGGTGAAAAAGTTAAAGAAGACGATATTCTTGCTATCGGCGATGCACTTTTAGGTGTAAGAGTAGAAAAAGGTTCACACACTATTACATTCAAATACATCCCTGACGGACTTATTTTAGGTGTTATAGTTTCACTTTTAACGTTAATAACCCTCATAGTTTTATTCTATATTAAAAAGACTAAACTCTTTAAATTCAACCCACCTTTATATGAAGAAATTGTGACCGAAGAAGTAGAAGTTTCAAGTTCTGAAGAAGTAACAGAATTGGAAAACAACACAACTGAAAACGAGTAGGTGTAAAAATGTTTGCTAAAATTAAAAGTGTAGGACTTTTAGGTCTTAACTCTTATATGGTAGATGTTGAAGTAAGTATGTCATCGGGTAAATATGCAGTTACTATTGTTGGTTTACCTGATACTGCTGTCAATGAAGCAAAAGAACGTGTAAGTGCAGCAATGAAAAACTCTGGTTTTGAAATGAGTGGTAGTTATCACTACACCTTTAATCTCGCTCCTGCTGATACTAAAAAAGAAGGTTCTTTCTACGATTTGCCAATTGCTATATCTGTACTTTCTGCAACACAACAAATCCGTGGTGATTATAAAGATGCCGCATTTGTTGGCGAACTTTCGCTTTCAGGTGAAATAAAAAGCATCAAAGGTGTTTTACCTATGGTTATTGCCGCAAAAGAGCATGGTGTAAAAGAAATTTTCGTACCGTTTGACAACTGTGAAGAAGCGGCAGTAATTGAAGATATTAAAGTTTATGGTGTAAAAACACTTAAAGAAGTCGTTGAACATATTAACGATTTTAATATTTTAGAGCCTGTAAAAATCAAACCTTTCACCACATTTGAAGTTCCGTCTTATTTACCTGATTTTAAAGATGTCAAAGGTCAGTACGAAGTAAAAAGAGCTTTAGAGGTTGCGGCTGCCGGTGGTCACAATGCTATGATGATAGGGCCTCCCGGTTCAGGTAAAAGTATGCTCGCCAAAAGAATACCGACAATTCTACCTGATATTACAGTTGACGAGGCTTTGGAAACAACAAAAATATATTCACTTTCGGGCAATCTTTCGAAAGATAACCCAATAATAAACTACAGACCATTCAGAGCACCACACCACTCAGTTTCCCCTGCAGGACTTTCAGGTGGAGGCACAATACCAAAACCAGGTGAATTATCTTTAGCTCATAACGGTGTGTTATTCCTTGATGAGTTGCCTGAATTCACACGAAACACAATGGAAGTTTTAAGGCAACCTATTGAGAATGGTACTATTACAATATCAAGAGCCGCTTGCGCTCTTACATACCCTTGCTCTGTTATGCTTATTTGTGCTATGAACCCGTGTCCCTGTGGTCATTATGGTCATCCGACAAAAAAATGCACCTGTCCTTCGGGCGCACCTGCAAGGTATCTTTCAAAGGTTTCAGGTCCTTTACTTGACAGACTTGATATTCATATAGAAGTACCACCTGTTGACTACGCACAACTTTCAACAACAGAAGAAAGCGAATGTTCAGCAGATATAAGGAAGCGCGTAAACGAAGCAAGAGCAATTCAGTTAGAGCGTTTTAAAGGCACAACTGTGACCTGTAATGCAAAAATGACTCCTGCTATGACAAGAAAGTTCTGTATTCTTACAGAAGATGCGGCAAAAATTTTAGAAAGTTCATTTGAGAAATTAGGTCTTTCCGCAAGGGCTTACGATAAGATTTTAAAAGTTGCAAGAACTATTGCCGACCTCGATAAATCCGAAGAAATAGAGAAAAAACACATCTTCGAAGCAATACAGTACAGAAGTCTCGACAGAAAATTCTGGAAAGAATGACTCAGTTACAAGTGTGCAAGTTAAATAAAAAAGAAAAAAGTTCTATCATTTAAAGTTTGTGTAAACTAAAAATGATAGAACTTTTTTGTTTTTACATACTTGCAACTTGCATACTTGACACTTGCAACTCAAAGATTCGCTTTAAATTTCTCCGCTCTCGCCTTAATGTTTCCGTCTTTTGCACTTTCCAGAGCTACATCACAGTATTCTTCTGCCGATGCTTTCTGCCCTATAAGTTTTAAAAGACTTGCAACATAGAGTGAAATCTGTGCTTTTTCGTTCAAATCAACAATTAAATCATCATCAATTATGCTACGGAGTTTTTTAATAGCATTTCTTGCACAGTGTGTAGAAAGTTTAACATCACCTGCATCTTTACAAGCCCAGTGAAGATTTAGCCAGAGCATACCGATTGTTGCTTTATCGTCAGGATTTATAGTTTCATTGATATGAATTGCCTGTAAATACGAAAGAATAATATTATCAAAAGGACTTTTTAAAATCTCGGCATTATTCTTAATTACTAAGGCATGTTGAGTTTTAAGCATAAGTTTTAACTTATCAACTTCCATATCATCTATTGTAAAGAATTTATTTGTAAAGTTACTGTAAGTACAGTGCGGACAACGTGTAACCTGGAGCCATAAGGGGTCAGCGTTATAATAAATAGCTCTGCCTGTTTCTTCGGTTTCTCTTACCTGAAGCAAATTCTTTCTTACAGTTTTAGCAGTAACCATACCATTACACACAGGACAGGGTTGGTTTAAAAGTTGAATGTAATTAGGGTCTTGCACTGGTTCTTTTACATTATGACTGAAATTGAACTGTGAAGGCAAAGAAAAAGCGACTGCCTTTTTCTTTTTATTGTTCTGTGAGCGTTTGTATAATTCTTCATTGAGTTTTCTTATTCTGTTACTCATACCGCTCATTATAATTTCTGCCATATCAGGGCAAGTTTCAAGAAACTTTTGTAAATTACTTTTATCAATTGCTATACAAACAGTTTCTTCTAAAGCGATACAACTTGCACTTCTCGGAGCCTTGTCAAAAATTGCCATTTCGCCAAAGAACTGACCTTCTCCAATTTCAGCAACTTTTGTAAGATTACCTAATATACCTGTGATAAACACACCTATTGAACCACGAAGAACAACATACATTTCTTTACCCCATTGACCTTCGTAACAGATATATTCATCTTTACTGAAGTATTTAGG
>CALAEU010000300.1 GCA_937891215.1 uncultured Clostridia bacterium | reverse complement strand
TATGGAAAAAGCAATGTCACTTGATTTGGAGGCTGAAGTGTTAGATGAACAAGTAAGACTCTTAGAAAAAGAACTTCTTTCTACTTCACAAAGAGTTAACTTGTTTGAAAAGGTTAAAATCCCCGAAACAGAAGAGAACATTAAAAAAATATCTATTTATATGGCAGACCAGCAAGTAAGCGCTGTTGTTCGCTCTAAAATTTCAAAGCGCAAAATTGCAGCCCGTGACGAAGTATCTTCAGAAATGGAGGTTCAAGCGTTATGATAGTGCCTATGAAAAAAGTCTCTCTTATGATTATGGGAGACAAGAAAAAAGAAACGCTCAAAAAACTTCGTAAATTAGGAATTCTTCATATTGAAATAACAGAGGGTTCCGGTAAAAGAATAGAAGAGTTAAAAGAACAGATTGCTCTACTCGAAAGTGCTATTTTCAGCGTAAGTGAAAAGAAAAATAAAAATGTTGAAATGAAAGATGCATCTAAAGATGAAGTTCTTAACATTTCAAAAGAAATCTATTCACTTTCAGAAGAAAAGAAAACTTGTCTTAATGAAAAAGTTGCATTAAGTTCTGAACTTGAGCGAATTAAAAACTGGGGCGAAATTAACCCCGAGGTTATTGCTGGTTTAACTGAAAAAGGTGTTGAGGTTTCATTTTATGAAATGCCACCATCAGAATATGAAAATTTAGGTGACTCAGTAAAAACAGTGAGTATGGAAAAAACTAAAAATTCAGTTAAATTCCTTCTAGTAAAATCAGGAATTGAAGGTGAAGATGAAGTTATTGACTCACTGAGAAGTTACAGATTTGAATTACCTAAGATTTCAAATCAGGAATTAACTTCAGAAATTGAAGAAAAAGCTAACCGTATTGCAGAAATAGACGAAAAAATTTCTTCTTACGCAGGTTACGCGAAGAGTATGAAAAATGCTATAAAAACTTGCGAAAAAGAAATTGAGTTTGAAGTTTATGCAACGGGTATGGCAGATGAAAGCGTATCTTCTGACGGAAATATTTCTATTGCATATTTTACAGGATATGTTGAAGAAGAAAATCTTCCGAAAATTAAAGAAACCGCTAAAGAAAATTCGTGGGGACTTGTAGTCAGTGACCCTACTGAAGAAGATAATGTACCAACAAAACTTAAAAATAATAAGTTTGTAAGTCTTATTTACCCATTAACAGACTTCTTAGGTACTGTGCCGGGGTATTTTGAGTACGACATTTCAGGTTGGTTCTTAGGATTTATTCTTATTTTCTTCGGTATTATATTCGGTGACGGCGTTTACGGACTTCTTTTGACTGCTGTGGCAGCCGCATTGATTATAAAAACAAAAAAAGCTAAAAAGGAAATTCCACCTGCATTTTTACTTTTAGGACTGTTTGGACTTTCAACTGTTCTCTGGGGTACAGTAACTTGTACCTGGGGTGGTCTTCCTGCAGAAAAATTACCACAGTTCTTACAAAGTATTTCAATTCCCGTTATTTCAAATGTGTATGCAGATAAAATCTGGTATCCATTCTGGACTAACGGAGAAGCGGGACTTACTACCGCACAGAATTTGCAGATATTCTGCTTCTCACTTGCTTTAATTCAGCTTGTTGTAGCTCATATTAAGGTTGCAAAAAGAAACAGAAAATCAATTAAAATTCTTGGCGATTTCGGTTCAATATTCCAACTTGTTGGTATTTACTATGTAGTATTAAGTTTCGTTGTTAATCCTCAGGTGTTCCCATTCGGTCTTGTTATCAGCGGAATTCCTGTAGGAACAGTGGCTTTAGTACTCGTTATAGTTGGTTTTGTAATGAGTTTTGTATTCTCAAACTATGAGGGAAGCATTGGTAAATCCGTTCTTGAAAGTCTTAAAAACATAGTTTCTGTTTTACTTGGCGTGGTAAATGTTTTCTCAGATATAGTTTCTTATATAAGACTTTGGGCAGTTGGTCTTGCAG
>CALAEU010000299.1 GCA_937891215.1 uncultured Clostridia bacterium | reverse complement strand
ATACTTTAAAATTGTGCTTGATGATATGACTGTTGAATCAGGGGTAACAGTGCTTTTCCATAGTGTTTTAGCGGATGTTAAAAAACAGGATGAAAAGATAACTGCGATAGAAATAATTGCGAAAAGTCAGCACATTACAGTAGAAGCCGATTTTTTTGTTGATGCAACAGGTGACGGAGATTTATTTTACCTTGCAGGGTGTGATTACCAGCTTGGCAGAGAGAGTGACGGTTTTTGTCAACCAATGACAACCTGTTTCAGAATGAGCGGTGTTGACCTTGACTTGTTTACAGAAGAAAGACCGAAATTACAGGAGTTATATAAAGAAAAACAGGCTAAAGGCGAAATTACAAATCCAAGAGAAAACATACTCGTTTTCTTTGGTGTTGGTGAAGATGTACTGCATTTTAATTCTACACGTGTAATAAAGCTTAATCCTACCGACCCGTTTGATGTAAGTCGTGCTGAAGTAATGGCACGCAGACAAATACACGAGCTTGTGAGCTTTTTGAAAGAAAATTCAAAAGCGTTCGATGAAAGTGCACTCATATCAATAGCAGTAGATATTGGTGTTCGTGAAAGTCGTAAGCTTAAAGGTGTTCATATTCTAACTGCAGATGAAATTATAAATTGCACTCAATTTGAAGATTCAATTGCACTTGGTAATTATGATATAGATATTCATAACCCTACCGGTACAGGAACAAGTCACAGATTTTTCGGAGATGGTGAATATTATACAATTCCTTACCGTTCACTTTTACCAAAAGAGTTTAATAATTTGCTTGTCGCAGGGCGTTGCCTTTCAGCAACTCATGAAGCACAGGCATCTGTAAGAATAATGCCTACATGCTGTTGTCTTGGCCAGGCGGCTGGTACTGCAGTTGCAGTAGCAATTAAATCAGATAAAAATGCTCATAACGTGGATGTTAAGTCGTTACAAAATAAGCTCATTGAAAACGGTGCAGTGTTATAGAGTCTTATAAGGAAGAAAAAATGAAAACATATAAAAAAATAATTATTATATTAACAGGAACAGCAATTCTTGTAAGCGGTATTTATTTCAAGCAAGAGTTTTTCCTGATGATACCACTGTTTGTGTCACTTTTTGTTATGTCGTTTCAGTCAGAAGCAAATCGTATAGGTTCACTTATAGGTGCAATAAATGCAGTAATTTACACCGCGGCATATTTATATATGGGTGTTTACATTTCGGCGGCATCTGCATTTTTTATGAGTGTCCCGTTACAGCTTGCAACGTTCTTTAACTGGAAAAAGAATGCATACAAAAAAACCGTTATTTTTAAGAAAATGTCGGTAAAGATGAGAGTAATATCTCTTGTTGCTCTTTTTGTATTGTGGGGCATTTCAGCTGGCGTGCTGACTTATTTTAAATATGAATACGCAATTTTTGATACCATTACATTTTTGTTGGGTCTTGCGGTGTCAGTCTTAACATTGTTAGCATTTATAGAATACACATATCTCTGGATAGTCTCTGCTGTTACAGGTTTAATAGTAAATATTCAGATGGTTATAAATAACCCGAAAGAAATAACATATTTAATTTATGGTGTGTATGCACTTTATTGCGTAATTGTTGCATTTATAAATGTTCAAAGATTTTATAAAGAACAACAAAATATTGCAATTACCAAAAAAACCATTTATAATAATTCAGAAAATATAAAAAGGTAAAAATAGAGGCGAAAAAATTATGAAAAAGAAATTACAGGTAGCAAATATTGGTATGAAATTCGGTATGTGTCACGTTGAAGGCGCAATGGACTGTAAGGATGCAGAAATTGCTATTATATGTGACAGTAACGAAGAAAATCTTCGCTTTGCAGGTGAAAGATATAACATTCCAGAAGAAAAATGGGTAACAGACTATATGGATATTGTAAACAACGAAAATATTGATGTAGTTACAGTTGCTATTCCGGACCAGCAACACAAAAAAGTTTCTTGCGATTTACTTCGTGCGGGTAAACATGTTCTTTGCGAAAAACCACTTGCACTTACACGAGAAGATATTCAAGAAATTGTAAAAGTTGCAGAGGAATCAAATGCAAAATTTATGGTAGGTCAGATTTGTCGCTTTACTCCTGCATTTGAAAAAGCAAAAGAAATTATTGAAGCAGGTACTTTAGGTGAGCTTTATTTTATTGAGTCAGAATACGCTCACGATTATATGTTGATTCAGGAACCTTGGAGATGTGACCCGCTTCGTCACGGTGTTATAGGCGGTGGCTGTCACGCAATTGACTTAATAAGATGGCTTGCAGGTGACCCACAGGAGGTTTTCGCTTACGGTACTCATAGACTTTTACCACATGTTACTTATGATGACGCAACAGTTGCAATTATGAAGTTTAATGAAAATCTTATGGGTAAAGTATTCGTTTCAACCGGTTGTAAGCGTGATTACACAATGAGAACTGTAATTTATGGTACTAAGGGTACACTTATCTGTGATAATACTTCACCTACAATGACACTCTTTACTGTTGACGAAAATCAGGTAACAAAAGAGCCTGAAACAATTGAAATTGAAGTTAATAATCACAATGCAGTTAAAGAATTTCAGGTTTTTGCAGATGCAATTCTTAATGATAAAAAAGTTCTTACAGATGCAACTGAGGGTGCAAAAACTGTTGCAGTATGCCTTGCAATTGTAGAATCTGCAAAAACAGGTGAAAAGGTTAAGCCGAATTACGAATTTTAAATAAACGCTGGAGAAGACGATGGAAAATCAAAACAGAATAGCATTGTTAATTGATGCTGAAAATATTTCTTATAAATATATTGATACTATTTTTGATGAATTAAAAGAAATTGGTAGTGTTACAATAAGAAAGGTTTATGGCGATTTATCACATGAGCAAACAAAGCCCTGGGTAGGACCTATTCAGAAATATGCAATAACACCTGTTCAGCAATACCAAAATTCTAAAGGAAAAAACTCGTCAGATATGGCACTTGTTATTGATGCTATGGATATTTTATATAATAACCCCGTTGAGATTTTTTGTCTTGCTTCAAGTGATAGTGATTTTACAAGACTTGCATCAAGAATAAGACAAGAGGGTAAAATGGTTATAGGAATGGGAGAAAGTAAATCTTCTCAACCCTATGTCAATGCGTTTGATAAGTTTCAGTATTTAGATCTTATTGATGAAGAAAATGCGGAAGTAAGTGCCGAGAAAGAAATAACTCCAATCAATGAAATCAAAAATGAAGTAATGGCATTTTTAGAGTCGAATGATGGCTATGTCGAAAATCTGGCAAAGGTTAAAGATAATCTTCAAAAGAAATTCCCTGATTTTGATAGTCGTAACTATGGTTGCTCTAAATTCTCAAAATTTATCGCTCAACTTTCAGATGAAATAGAACTGATAATGAATAGTAGAACTACTATAGCTATAAAAGTTAAAGGTTCAAAAATGAGAGAAGAAATTGAAAGATTCGTAATAGATACTATATTATCATCAAAAAAGAAACAACTTAATATTGGTGAAGTAAATAAAAAGGTTAAAGAAAAATATCCATCATTTACACCGAAAGATTACGGATATAAGCAGGTTAAATTGTTTTTCACAAACATAAAGGGAGTAAAGGTAAAAGATACAAACGATTTAACAGTAGAATTGCCATAAAAATAACAAAAACCCGATAGCTGATAAAAAATCAACTGTCGGGTTTATTTTAATCTTTTATAAAATCTAAATAATTCTTTAACTGTTCATCGGTTACTCTGTAATCAGGGTGTGAACAACAAGGAATGGTAGGCTCTCTGCCATCTGAATAATAGAAAGGTGAATCGGTATCATTTTCTAATGCTTTTCGTGTTTCCTCCAGATGATAATCAGGAATATCGTAAGGAATTCCACCATTCAAAACAGAACGATGACCTAAAATTGCAACAGAAGACATATTTATTGCAGAATAAATATCGTAAGGGAATTCGGGTTGTCTGTTCTCCTGAATACACTCAAGGAACATTCTTGCAGCTATGTAATCGCCACCACCGTGACCGCTTTGTTTTATAAATTCTTCGTCCTTGTCATTCCACTCTGGTTCATAAAAATTAACTTCTTCTTTACCTTCAGGAATTGCCCAGTCGCTGTATCTTAACATAATTTTGTTACCCATACCGCGAAGGTTTTCGACCTGACCGTTAGTACCACAAATTCTGTAAGAATTACTGTGTGCACCAAATCCACCACAGCCTGTAAATTTAAAAACAGAGCCGTCGTCATTAAATGTAGTAATTATTGCCGCTCTGTCTGCAACCTGACGGGCACTTGCTTTATCAGTAAATGGTTCAAAAACAGCATTTGCCGAAACTCTTTTTGGTGTAGCTCCCGTTGCCCACATTATGGGGGCGAGTGAGTGTGTTACATAATAAGTTCTAGGTAAATAGTGACGCCAGTGCTCAGGGAAATAACAGTAACCTTTTGTAAATTCTTTATCGCTTGGTGCTGGTGGGTGGTTATATTCACCCTCCGCATAAAGAATTTTGCCTAAAGTACCACCATCACAAACGCGTTTCATTTCTCTATTAAAAATCATTTGTGGATAGTTTTCTGCAAGCATAAAAATTGACTTTGATTTTTCGTAAGCACGAATTAAATCTACACCCTCTGCTAATGTGGAGTTACTTATACATTCGCAAAATACGTGAATATTTTTACGGAAGCATTTTATTGCAAAAGGTGTATGCTCGTGAAAATAGTTTGCAATTACTACTGCATCTAAATCCTGCTCTAAAAATTCGTCAAAATCTTTAAAAACAGGTAATTCTTTATTAGAGTCGGAAAAACCGAACTCTTTAAATCCCCATTTTACTCTTGCCTCGTTGTTTTCGCAAAGCGCAACAACCTCGCAATCGTCAATGAGCATTAAATTTTCTGCAATACAAAGTCCACGACCAGCACCTAAAATACCAATTCTGAATTTTTTCATAATAACACCACCTGTAAAACAAATTCTAACAAAATATAAATGTGTAATCAATAGGTTTTTTTAATTTGTTGATTAAAATACCATTTTTTGCTATACTTATTGCAATATAGAAATCGTTATAAATACTATAAAAGTGCCAATAATAATTTGAAATACAAAAATTACAGGAGATGTTTTTTGTGAAAATAGTTATTATTGGTGCAGGTCATGGTGGATTACAAGCGGCAAAAGAACTTTCAAAAAATGGTTTTGAGGTTACGGTATATGAAAAAAATTCTCCCGAAAATGTAAGTTATGACTGGCGAGATGATGTCGAGCCAACTGTATTTGAAGAATTAAAAATAGTACTCCCCGATAATAGCAGAAAAACAAGTCGCACTTCATTTGTTGCACCATTTTCTGAAACACCTTTTTATATGGAAAATGAAGAAAATGCGAATGAATGGAGCATAAAAAGAAACAGTTTTGTTTTGTTGCTCGTAAAGTTGGCACAAGAAGTGGGTGCGAAAATCGAATTTAACACACCTGTTGAAAGATTGATTTTAGAAAACAACGAAGTAAAAGGTGTTATAGTAAAAAATGAAAAGATTTTTTCTGACCTTGTTATAGATTCAAGCGGAATTGATTCTGAGTTCAGAAAAGAAGTTGCAAAAATTTTTAATATAACTGAAAAATTAGAGGATAATGAAGTTTTTACGGTTTACAGAGCCTTTGTAAAAACGGCAACTGGTGAAAAATTACCAGAAAATCATAAAAAGAAAGTGTATTTAAAATACCTTGGAATGCCAGGCATTTCGTGGTGTATTTGTGAGCCTGACGGACTCATTAATATTCTTATTGGCAGAGTAGGTAAAATGCACGAAAGTGAGTTTGAAAATGCACTTTTAAAACTCAAAAAAGCAAACCCTTATGTAAGTAATGAAATTGTAATGGGTGGTAAATTCGGACGTATTCCTGTAAGGTACCCTCTAACAAAAATGGTCGGAAAAGGTTATGTAACTGTAGGCGATGCTGCGTTTATGACTATTCCACTTACAGGTAGTGGAATTTCAAATTCATTAAGAGCAGGGCAAATTTTAGCAGAAGAAATTATTGAAAACAATTCTGTTTCTGTTGAAACTTTGTGGAAATATCAGGTAAAATATTACGAAAGAATAGGTGCAGAGCATTTTTTTGCAGATTATCTTAGAAGAACACTTCTCACATCAGACAATGAAGATATAAAATATATTTTTGAAAGTGGAATTATTACAGAAAATGATTTGTGTAATTTTTCAAGTGGAAGAGGGTTGCAATTTACTCCCCACGAGCTTATTTTTAAATTACGCAAGTGTTTAAAAAAATCAGGTTTTGTGATAGCCCTTCTTTCAGCTTTATTGAAAGGAATACAAGCAAAAAATTGGGCAATGAAAATACCACAAAAATATGATGAAGAAAAAATAAAAATATGGCAGTTGAAGGTTGAAAGGCTGTTCGACTGAAAGGGGTAACAGTTATGGAAAATTATGATTCTTTGAGAATTCTTTTTATTCGTCACGCAGAGACTAATTATGATAATTGGAAAGGGCGTGACCCGAGTGACGGTGAACTCACACCATTTGGTGAAGAGCAATGCAATATTTTAGGAGAAAGATTAAAGAATGAAAAAATAGATGCATTTATTTCAAGTTCTTTACTTCGTGCTTTTAAAACTTGTGTAGGTGTTTGCAAAGCACAAAAAGGCGAACCTGTAATTGAGATTTGCCCTGAAATTATAGAGTGCGGCTGCACACCAGGGTATTACGGTTGCAGTGAAGAATATCTTAGAAAATATTATAAAAACACAAAAATGCTTAAAAATCTTTTTGGTACAAAAAAATATGAATTTGGTTGCGAAAAAATTGAGGATAACAATTTAAGAGCACAAAAAATAATTGATTACATAAAAAAGAATTATACTAAAGGTCAGACTGTTGCTGTATTCAGCCACCACGGAATGTTAGAATATTTAATTCCTACTGCATTAGGAATTAAAACCCGTGATTTTTTCTTTGCTCTCGACAATATTTCTGTTACAGAGGTTGATATTTGCGAGGATGGAAAAGCGGTTTTGAGATGCGTAAATAAGTAAATAAGATAGACGAATTTGTATTTAAGTCCAGAAAAATGTGAATTTCGAAAAAACGAAGTCCAAAAAAGTGTAAATTTAGGTTGATAAATTACACTTTTTGTGGTATGATACTGAAAAAGGAGGTTAACCTATGGAACGCAAGATATATAAAGATTTACTTTTATGGAAGCAATCAGAAGAAAGAAAACCTTTGATTTTACAAGGAGCAAGGCAGGTAGGTAAGACATATATAGTGAATTTTTTTGCTGGAAAAGAATACTCTAACAGTATTTATTGTAATTTTGAAAAAGATAAAGGGTTACACGACTTTTTCAAGGATTTAACACCAGCAACAATAGTAAAAAAATTATCATTGTATAAGCGTAAAGAAATTTTTCCGCAAAACACTTTAATTATTTTTGATGAAATCCAAGCGTGTCCTGAAGCAATTACTTCGCTCAAGTATTTTGCAGAAGAAGCAAATGATTACCATATTATTGCTCTTGGATCGTTACTTGGAGTTTCTGTAAATAGAGGGAATTTCTCGTTTCCTGTTGGTAAAGTTCAGTTTATGACACTCTATCCGTTAGATTTTGAAGAATATCTTATGTCCAGAGGCGAAAATGAACTTATAAAAATGATTGTTGATTGTTTTTGTAGCAATACCCCCCTCGACACTGCGTTTCACGAAAGAGTATTAGAATATTATAAAGAGTATCTTTTTGTAGGGGGTATGCCAGAAGCAGTTGAAGAGTTCGGCAAAAATCAAAACCTGGAGCTTGTTCGCATTATTCAACAAACAATTTTAGAATCGTATCAGAACGATATGGGTAAGTATAATAAGCAGAGTGAAATTCCGAAAACACGAATAGTTTATAAGAATATAAGTACTCAACTTGCAAAAGAAAATAAAAAGTTTCAGTACAAGAATATCAAACAGGGTGGCAGAGCATCTGAATTTGAAAATGCGATTGAATGGTTGTGTTTAGCTGGTATTGCAAGTCAGAATTATCGAGTAGAGCAAATTATGTTACCACTAAATGCATATCGCTCTTTATCAGACTTTAAATTTTATATGAATGATGTTGGCTTGTGTGGTGCAAGTAAGGATATTCATTACGAAGATATTTTAGCAGATAATCCATTGTTTGATAACTTTAAAGGTGGACTTACTGAAAATTATGTATTCAATCAATTGACGGTAAACGGGTTAGGCTTGTATTATTGGACAAGTGGAAGTCAGGCAGAGATTGATTTCATTACAAGACTTGGAGAAGATATTATTCCTATAGAAGTTAAATCGACAGTAAATACTCGCTCAAGAAGCCTTAACACATACATTAATAAATTCAAACCAGAATACTCAATTCGTATTTCACAAAAGAATTTTGGTTTTGAAAATGGAATTAAATCCGTTCCTTTATATGCAACTTTTTGCTTGAAATAGGAGAGAAGTATGTCAATTTTTAAATTAAATAAAAAAGAAGTTAATAATAAACATTTTACTGTTTGTGGTATTGTTGAAATAGAAAATAAAATTTTACTTGTTCGCCATACTTATGGTACTGCAAAGGACAGAATTTTGTTGCCGGGTGGTTATGTAAAGGAAGGGGAGCTACCAACTATTTCTGCTGAGCGTGAAATTCTGGAAGAAACTGGTGTAACTTGTAAATCAAAAGATTTATTTTCTATGCAGTTTAAAGTAGACCAATGGTGTGCAGTTTTTACTATGGAATATATTTCGGGTACGCCAGAATCTGACGGTTACGAAAATAGTGAAGTTTTGTTACTTACTGTAGACGAAGCATTAGAGCGTGACGATTTAACAAATATGAGCAGAGAAATTTTAAAAGCGTATAAAGAAAACAAAACAGGTTTAAAGAAAAGTAATTATATTGCAAAATCGTGTGATGAAAGTAATTATGCGATTTTTGGGGTGTAGGTTATAGGTGTTAAGTTTTAGGTATTAGATATTAAAAAACAAGGGTGATTGTGTGAAATGGTATTATAAAATTCTTAAAGCAGGAATGGTAATTTTATTTTCCCCTCTAATAATTTTGGGGGTTGTTATTTATGGGCTCTCCTATTTGTTTTGTTTGCCGAAAAGTATAAAGGAATATAAAAAATCTCAATATTTTAAAGATTTTCAGGAGAAATTTAAAGCACGAAAACTTGATTCTCCTGAATACAGGTTTTACAATAGTATCAAAGAGAGAAATATACAGGTCGATTACATAAAGCAAGAAGATATAGAATATTTTATGTATGAAAACACACTCTTTTTGTTTCCTGATTTTGATCAGATTTTCTTTGACACAGAAGAAATAAAATGGGTAGCAGATTATGATGGCGATTATTACCCATTAGAACAAGTGTATCAAAAAGCAGTAAATAAAATACAACCACCAAAAGACAATTATAAGACAAAAATTTTAGTTGAAAGAGAAATGTGTAATGAAACTAATCTTAATAAAGTTGAAATTCCTGATTATATTTTCATTACTTTGAGTTACGAAACAGTATTTGAAAATGAAGATTCACCATTAAAATTAATTGTTCCTGAAACAACAGAACAGTTATTTGATATGATGAAAAAAACGCCGGATATTAAAGGCGAATATCATTTATCACATAATACAATTATCTGGAATATAAACGAAAAAGAGCAAATTGAGATTAGTGTTGACCCCAGAGATTGTTGTATTGCCCTTAAGAAAAAACTTGTTAGCAAATTGTATAACGAAAAAACACATTACCATCCGACAATATTTAATGTTTATCAGGAAGTTTGTAAAATTAACAAACAAGGTGGATATTATGAGGGTTAATTGTTAGGTTTTGGATGTTAGAGTAAAGAATCCTGATATCTGATTTCTGGTCCCTGATCCCTGAACAGAACAAAACAGTTGCAATCTTTATATAAAAATACTATAATAACCATATATTCCCATTTGAAAGGAAAAATTTATGAAAAGAGTAATTTCCGTAATTTTAGCGGTTTCTTTGTTATTTGTAATGTGCATTCCTGCATTTGCAGTTGAAACTAAAACACAAAGTAATTACAACGGCTACCCTGTAATTATTGTAAGGGGGATTGATTTTGCAGGGCTTACATACCCTGACGGTACAAAGGCTTTGCAAGTAGATGCAGGCAAAATAATTTCTACACTTATGACTTCAATGTTTATGACTAAAGGTCAGCTTATGAATAGTATTTTTGATGTTGCTAACGAGATTTTGTCACCGCTTGCCTGTGACAAGAGCGGTAATACTATTGAAAATATCTCTATGGTGCAGTACCACGGTTCAATGGCAAACCACCCTGATTTTGTTGCAAATCTCCCGGATGGTGGCGAAGAAGGTATTGTAAAAACTGCAGTAGAAAAATATGGTGCAGAAAATACATATTATTTTACTTATGACTGGCGCAAACAACCGAAAGATATTGCAACTGAATTAAATTCATTTGTAGAAGATGCAAAAAGAACAACGGGTAAAAATAAAGTGAATATTATTTGTGCTTCTATGGGCGGTATGGTTACAACTGCTTATATGTATTATTTCGGCACAGAAAATATTAACTCTGCGGTGTATCTGTCAGGTGCACAAAACGGCACTTATGTTTGCGGTGAAGCCTTAAACGGCAGAATTGTTTTTGACAAGAATGTTCTTGTAGATTTTCTTGACAGAACAACAAATGGCAATTTTCTTTTAAAAATTATTTTAGGTGTTTTAGATTACGCGGGGGTTCTTAAAAAGACAGTAAATTTTGCAAATGACCTTGTAGCAGATAGCTTTGATGATGCAAATGACAGAGTTTTGCGTGATTGTTTCGGTACTCTTTGCGGATTCTGGGCACTTTGTCCTGACGCAGATTTTGAGAGTGGTGTAGAAACTATTTTCGGCGGTCACGAGAGTGAATACCCTGTTCTTTTAGAAAAAATTGAAGAAACAAAAAAATTCGTTTTCAGTACAGAAGAAACTCTTAAAAATGCAAAAGACAGCGGTGTTAAAATTTCTTTTGTTTCAAACTATAATGGCACTCTTGTGCCGGTTCACCCAAAAGCAAACAGTAATGGTGATGGTGTTTTAGAAGCAGAGCTTACCTCAAACTTTGCAGTAGTTGCACCATTAAATAAAACACTTTCAGGAGAGCAGATGTCAGCAGCAAATCCAAAATATCTTTCACCAGACGAGGTAATTGACGCAACATCCGCACTTTTCCCTGATAACACATGGTTTGTAAAAAATGCACCACACGTTGCGGCAGATTATAACACAGAATTCAGTGCATTTACTTTCACACTTTTAGAAAGTGATGTTCAACCGAATGTAGATATGTTTGAGGGTTATCCGCAGTTTATGAGTGCTAATAGTAATCTCGATTTATCACCGCTGGGGTAAAAAGTAGCAAGTGTGCAAGTGGCAAGTATGCAAGTAGTTATACTAATCACTATATCCTATCATTTTCAGTTGGTTTTTATATCAACTTTAAGTGGTAGGATGATTTTTTATTTAAGATACTTTCAACTTGCACACTTGCAACTTGTAAAAATGATAGGATGATTTAATTTTTATCATCGTAGGGGCAGACCTTTTGTCAAGAGCATGATGGTATACAGTAGTGTAAGATGATTGTATACACTTTAGAGTCTTGAGATTTTACGATTAATAAGTTTACCTGTTGTGTTAGAAAATTCAGCAATTTTGAAGTTCCTATAACAAGCAGAGAAGGAATCCCCATGGGGATTCGGACGAAATTCTATGTTTTCACCAATCATAGTCTCACTTAAGTAAACTTGCCAACCATTAAATCTAACATAACCCCAACTATTTACTTTAATGACATGGTGATGTACACCATATTCATATTTTTTAATATTATCTATGTATGTCCTATCACTTGGTGTGTAAACCTCGGCAGGACATTTCATATTAAGAGCTTCGTGGGGCCGAATATTATTATATTTAAATCTCCATTCTTGCAGAGCATTATCTACATCCAAAACATTATCAAAGACCGTGTGCTTTAGAACTTCGGATTTCATAGTTCGATGAAATCTTTCTATTTTTCCTTGTGTTTGTGGGTGCATAATTCTTCCGTGTATCGGAAGTATATCGTGATTCATTAACCACTTTTCGAATTGAGTGTATCCATGTTTAAATCCTGCAAACTGACACCCATTATCAGAGAGAATTGATTTGGGCATACCGTATTCATAAAAAGCTTCTTTAAAGCAAGGAATCACTGTATTTACAGTAGTTATTGATGGCTTTATTTTTATTAGGAATCGAGAATGGTCATCAATTATGTCTAACGGATAACAATATTTACCATCTGCAGTTTTAAACTCACCTTTAAAATCAGTTTGCCACATTTCATTACATTTATCTTTTTCGTATCTGATAAATGGCTTATGTTTTAATGATTCTTCCTCTGCAATGCAACCATTTCTTTTTAAGATATTATTGCATGTCTTAATACATGGTAAATCTTCGTAGCCTTGATTCACAAGAACCTGACGAATTGTTTTTCCTCCCCAGGCAGGGTTATCTTTTCTTACAGATAAAATCAGTCTTTCTGTTTCTTTATCTATTTTATTACCGATGTTTTTCCTTGCGTGACTTCGGTCAGATAAATCTTTTGTTTCTTTAGCTCTTTCTAACCATTTGTACCCTGTTTTTCTTGTTATTCCAAATTCACGACACAATGAACTAAAATTACTTGAATTCTCAGCTGCTATTACAAATTCTTTTCTTAATTCTTCCACAGTTTTACTCTCCCACGGCATTTCAAACACTCCTTTTTGTGCTTTTCTACGCCTTTATTTTATCATAAAACTGTATACCATCATCTTGCACTACCTGTTTACTATCATACTACACTGTACACCTTTGGTCGCCCGTAGTAGTGAAAATGCAGTTTTGTTAAAAGAAGTAAATCGAGTGTAGCAAACTAATTGATGACTAGGGTGAAATGAGTTATCCGAACCTGCCTAAAAGCGAGTATTTTCAAGTCTTTTT
>CALAEU010000298.1 GCA_937891215.1 uncultured Clostridia bacterium | reverse complement strand
ACATTTGAAAAACCTCCAAATATATTATAATTTTTTCAACAGTAAATATTTTACCACAAAACAGAATAAATGCAAGGACTTTGACATAAATTTAACTAAAAAATTTTAAGTTTTAGCAAAATGCGAAAAAATCAAAAAATATATCCGTAATTTTGTGTAAATTTACATAACGATGTTATATCAAGATTTAATTTACAACATTTATAGGGTTACCTTCTAAAAATGCTTTTACATTATCATTAAGAATTTCTAAAAGTCTTAACCTTGTTTCATAAGCTGCCCACGCAATGTGTGGTGTTATAAATGTGTTTTTAGCACTTAAAAGAGGGTTGGATTTCTTTGGTGGTTCAGTAGAGAGCACATCTGCACCGAAATATGAAAGTTTACCATTATTTAATGCGTCAGCTACATCTTTTTCGTTTATAACCGCACCTCTTGCAGTATTTATGAGTGCGGCACCATTTTTCATATTGTTTATAAAATCTTTGTTTACAAGTCCGTTTGTTTTATCAGTTAAAGGACAGTGTAAAGTAATATAGTTAGAATTTTTCTGCACTTCTTCAAGTGTAGTGAATTTTACTCTTTCATCTGCTTCTTTTTTGCCAGATGGTGTGTAAACCAAAACATTCATATTAAATGCTAACGCGATTTCAGAAACGCGTCTGCCGATTTTACCAAAACCTATAATTCCAAGGGTTTTACCACTTAATTCATTTAGCGGAGTGTTCCAGTAGCAAAAGTCTTTACAATCTGACCATTCACCATTTTTTACAGAATCGGTGTAATGACTAATTCTGTTAGTGAATTCAAGTATAAATGAAAATACAGTCTGCGCCACAGCGCTTGTTGAGTAAGATGGGATATTTGAAACAGGAATATTTCTTTCTCTTAAAGCAACTGTGTCAAGTTGATTAAACCCTGTAGCAAGTGTTGCAACGAACTGGAGTTTTGGTAATTCTTTTAAAACTTCTCTTGTAATTGCAACTTTGTTTACGATTACAACTTCTGCGTTCTTTGCTCGTTCAATAATAAGCTCTGGTGGTGTTCTGTCATAAACAGTAAGATAAAAAACGCTTTCGAGATAATCCCAGTTCAAATCACCAGGGTTTTCTGTGTATCCGTCAAGTATAACTGCGTTTAATTTGTTTTTCATAATATCAACTCGCTTTTAAATACTAATAGATATAATAACAAAAATATATATGTTTTTCAATAGTATGATTTATTGGTATTGTACTTGACCAAACTCATAAAATGTTATAAAATAGAAAAGATTGAAATTATTTGAATTTTAGATTGGACGGTAGTTGTTTGAAAAAATTCAAAAAACGAACTAAGGAAGAAAAGCGTTCACTTGTTTTAAAAATAGTGAGTATAATTTGCTTTGCAGTTGCTTTGTTCCTTGTTTTCTTAACTTATTTCGTAACTTTACCACAAATACAATCCCACATAAAAGAAATTCAGGATTGGTTTAATAAAATTGAAATGTTTATAGGCAGTCTTAATAAACTTGGTGCATTTTTTACAGTTATTGCACTGTTTACAGTAAAAGGGATTTTTCCGTTTTTACCACTTTCAGTGTTATTTATTGGTACTGGTCTTGTGTTTCCTGCACCGTTGGCGGCATTTATAAACATTTTAGGTTTTGCTATACTTGTATCTGTAAAATATCTCTGGGGCAAAAAATTTGGGGGCGGTGGTGCTCACAAAGTTTTAGTCAAGTCAGAGGTTGTTTACGATTTTATGGATTTAGGTGGCAAAGGTAATTGGTGGATGCTCGTAATTTTACGGTTTGTGCCATTTATACCTATAAACACAGTTAGCAGAATTTACGGAGCAACCTCAATGGATTACTGGCGTTTCTGCCTTTTCTCCGTTTTAGGATTTTTACCAAGAATTGTTATGTGGAGTATTATTGGTGTAAATATTACCGACCCGTTTACAGTAAGTTTTATGGCACCTATTATTATACTTTTAACAATAAGCGGAATTTCTGTTTTAGTATTACGGACAATGTTAAATTATATAGATAAAAATAAAAAGAAAGAGAGTTAAAATTATGAAAATTCAGGAAATCAATACTCAGGACTTTTTAAAGAGATTAGAAGTTGTTTATGGCGCAGATGCCAATAGACAACAAGTAAGATATTTATCACTTTCAGAAAGTTTCAAAAAAGATTTCAGTGAAACTGCTGATGTGAGATTTTTCTCAGCACCTGGCAGAACTGAAGTAGGTGGCAATCACACAGACCATAACAATGGTAAAGTTTTAGCGGCTGCTATAAATCTTGACGCAGTAGCATTAGTAGAAAAAAGAGAAGATTTAATTATAAATGTTAATTCACAAGGTTATTTACCACTTACAGTAGATGCAGGCGACTTAGAAATTAAAGATGAAGAAGCAGGTAAATCAAATGCACTTATCCGTGGTATCTGTGCAAGATTTAA
>CALAEU010000297.1 GCA_937891215.1 uncultured Clostridia bacterium | reverse complement strand
TTTGTTTTGAAAACCTCAATATTGTGTTCAATAAGCTCAACTGCATCAACCTCAAAGCCTTTTTGAGCAAAGAAATGTGAATATCTGCCTGTTCCTGCTCCGATTTCTATAATTCTCATTTCATTGTTCAAATATTTCTCAATGTATTTTACAGTTGTTAAAAATTCAACTCTGCCGTGTTTAGATAAAAGACGTACATCTTCATCATGAGTGTTGTAGAAATCAACAAGGAAATTTCCTGTTGCTTTGGGTTGCTTCTTAAAAAGCTTTCTCTTCAATAAATCAAACAATTTCATACCAATTCTCCTTTATGTCTAAAAATAACCGGTGTAAGCTTTGCAGTAAGCCTACACCGGTATAATCATATCGTTAAAAATAGTTTACTTTTTGCGATGTGAGTATAGAGGCATAGACCTGCAAGTATCATAATCATACTGTGCAAGCCACATTTGATTCATATCTTGTTTTTTGAGAAGATATGTGTTCATAGCCTTTACCTCATCTATATATTTTTTGCCAATATAACACATCTTTTTTTAGTTGTCAAGAAAAAATTAATTTTTCTGATAGTCTAATTTTATTTTTTTATATATCGCTGATTTTTGCTATTAGGTTTATCTGGTAATTCCATAACAACAAAACCATCATTTATTGCTGGGGTAAGATAATTCTTTCTTAATGTTTCTTTTGATTTCAAACCTAATAAAGTGAGAATATCATTTGCAGTATATGGTGTATCAAATTCCATTACATTCAAGAGTTTTGAAACATATTCAGAAATGTTGCTTGCTGGTGAAGTAAGAGAACTCCCGACTTCATCAAGAATTGTGTTTATCTGCTCCAGTATAAATTCAATAAATGCGGTACTTGTTCCGTCTATATGGCATTTTGAAATAGCGTCATAATAACCACTTTGGAATTTTTCTATCTGACTTTCAATAGGGATGAATTCAAAAATTGGTTGCCATTTTGTGAGAATTGCAGAATGCCAGAGTCTTGCCATTCTTCCGTTACCATCTGTAAATGGATGTATAAATACAAATTCATAATGAAAAACAGCAGCAAGAATTAAAGGGTGAACAATATCTTTGCTTTTCTTCATCCAAGTGAATAAATTTTCCATTTGTTCAGGTACAAGTCTTGCAGGTGGTGCCATAAAAACACATTTATCACCGGCAAAAACGCCTTCTTCACCAAGGCGGAAATCACCACTCATATCCACAAGATATTTTGTCATAATCCCGTGAAGGCGTTTCAAATCTTTAATGCTGTACACATCAACAGTTGAAATCTCTTCATAAGCGGCATAGGCATTTTTTACTTCTTGGATTTCTTTTTCTGCACCAAGAACAATTTTACCATTTAAAACATCCTTAACTTCACCTAGAGAAAGGGAGTTTGCTTCAATAGCAAGAGAAGAATGAATAGATTTAATTTTATTGTTTTTTCTCAAATGTGGTTTCGAATCAAGATTACTGCGTTCAGTAACTCTCCCGATTTTTTCTGAAATTGATGCGACAAGAGACAGAATTTTATCAGTTATTTCGTATGGTGGTGTATAACCAGACATAAAAACACTCCAATCATCTTGCTTATTATCTTGCTTATTATCTTACCACATTTCATACGAAATATCAATATTTTATTGAATTTTTATTGTATCAATGGTAGAATTGAAGTAGTCTTTATATAAAGAGATGTTTATGGGGTGATAAAATGAACAATGAGAATATCATTCATATAGATGATGGCGATTTCTTTTTGGTAGAACCAAGTGAAATATATGCTGAACAAATCAGTGAATACAGACAAGAGTTTTTAGATGCCGATTCTTCTATGGATGGTTGCGGTCCACTCAGAAGATGTAAAAATCCAATCACCTACATAAAGGAATGTAAAAAGTACACAAAGAAAGAAACAGTACCAAATGACTTTGTTGTTACAACGCAGTTTTTATATGTGCGAAAAAGTGATATGCGTATAGTGGGAATGATACAGGTAAGACATTACTTTAATGATTGGCTTTCTGAATTTGGTGGACATATTGGGTACGCAATAAGACCTGCTGAAAGAAGAAAAGGCTACGCAGTTTCAATGCTTAAAGCGCTTCTGCCTTATTGTAAAGAACTCGGACTTGAAAAAATACTTATCTCTTGTATTGATGGTAACATAGGGAGCGAGAAAACAATACTCAAAAATGGTGGAGTTTATGAATCAACTGTATGTGAGCCAGACAGAAACCGAAATTTAAAGAGGTTTTGGATTACTTTATAATGTGAAAAATCAAGGGTGATTTAATTGGAGAATAAGGATTACATAAAATGGATTCGTAGCAAGGTTGGACACGAGAAAATTATTATTGTGTACGCTGGCGGATGCATATTTAATAAGAATGGTGAGGTTTTACTTCAAAAACGAGCTGATTGTAATAAGTGGGGTTTTCCCGGTGGTGCTATAGAACTCGGCGAAACACCTGAAATGGCAGCTAAACGAGAAGTTAAAGAAGAAACTGGATTAGATATTGAAGTCCAAAAACTTATAGGAATATATACAGATTCAGATGTTGTTTATCCTAATGGAGATAAAGCTCATAGTATCTGTATCTGTTATGAAATGAAAATTATCGGCGGAGAGTTGGTTTGCGATAAAGATGAAACTTTGGAGCTTAAATTCTTTTCATTAAATGATATGCCAGAGTTGTTTTGTAAACAACACGAAGAACTATTGAGAGATGTAAAAAGGGTGAGAATAAGTGATGTTAAGTCCCAAAATTGAAACAGATAGATTAATTTTAAGAAGATATAAAGAAAGTGATATTGATGCTATATATGAAATAATAACAGACGAAAGATTATCAAAATATATTAAATTTCCTAAATTGTCGAAGCAAGAAGAGTTAGAATGTATTAGGCAATGGATAAACGAAGCAGATGAATCAAAATATGAAAAATGGGTAATTGAATTAAAAAAAGATGGAACAGTAGTTGGCAATATTGATGTTAATACTGTAGTAAAAAAACACAATTATTGCAATGTTGGATATACCATAAGATATAATTATTGGGGAAATGGATATGCTTCAGAAGCTCTTGAAGCAGTTTCTAATCATTTGTTAGAAAATAGTGGCTACTATTTAGTTGAATGTTCATGTAATGAATTAAATACTCAATCATCCAAGGTTATGCTTAAAGCCGGTTTTAAAAAAGATGGATATATAAAAAACAGAAGATTAAATAAAGATGGCACTTATTCTGGTGTAGAGTATTATAGCAAAACTAAAGAGTAGTAATATTAATGCTTGAATAGGAGGAATATTTTAAAACAGAAATTTGTATGGGATAAAGGTGGAAAACTATGAAAGTATTTCTAAATGGTGGCGGTGCAGATATTCAGACAATAGATGCCTACAAAAAATTGAATCAAATTATAGACCATTCAAAACCTTGTCTTTATATTCCTTTAGCAATGAAACAAGAGAAATATGATGGTTGTTATGAATGGATAACAAGTGAACTGAAATCTATTGAAATACCAAATATTGATATGGTGCGAAGTGTCGAAGAATTATCAACAAAGAATTTAAATGATTATAGTTTTCTGTTTATTGGCGGTGGCAACACATTCAAATTATTGTATGATTTAAAAAGATGCGGAGTTTTTGAAAAAATATCAAAATACATAAATAACGATGGTATTGTTTTCGGTGGTAGTGCAGGTGCCATAATTTTAGGTAAAGATTTAGAAGCTTGCAGACTTGCAGATGTCAACGAAATTAATTTGCAAGATATAAATGGGTTTGATATATTAAATGTATCAATTCTTTGTCATTATACAAATGGAACTCCTGAAAAAGATGAAGAAAGTAAGCAGTATTTATTAGAATTATCTCAATACAGAAAATCAATTGCTTTACCAGAAGAAGTTACTCTTTTCGTAAGTGATAATGGTGTTGAAGTTATTGGAAACACTCCTTATTATCTTTTTGAGAATAGACAGATTTATGTAAAAAATGAGTGGTAAAAGGTACGATAATGAAAGTAGAATTTAAACAATTGAGCGTTAATATGACGGAACAAGAATATGTTATGTTTCAAGGTATTCTTGATATAGAAAATGGATTTACCAATCCTGCATATAACTTAACCTGTAATGAATATAAAAAATGGTTACAAGAAGTAGATAATCATTCGAAAGGTATAAACTTGCCTGATGGTTGGATACCTTATACCACATACATCTTATACATAAATGATATTCCTGTAGGATATGGAAGAATAAGACATTCATCATCTGAATATTTAGAAACTGTCGTTGGTGCTGGAAACTTTGGATATGGAATTTCAAAAGAATATCGTGGTAAAGGTTATGGCAATATTTTATTTAAAGAATTGTTGAAAAAGTGCAAGGAGTATGGATACAGAGAAATTAAGTTATTTCCATTAAAAACAAATGAAGCGACATTGAAAATAATGATAAAAAACGGCGGAAGAATAATCGGCGATTTCAAAAATGAAAAACATATTATATCGATTCCGATAAAATGATTGTGAGGTAAAAAATGAGTTACATAATGGATTTAAGAAAAATTGTAGGACACAGACCATTATTGCAGGTAGGCGCCAGTGTTATTGTCGTCGATGAAAATAATCGCATTTTGTTGCAATTACGAAGTGATAATAATACCTGGGGTTATGCTGGTGGTTCAGTAGACTTGGATGAAAATGTTGAAGATGCAGCAAAGAGAGAACTTTATGAAGAAACAGGTTTAATAGCTGAAGATTTGATTCTGTTAGGTGTATTTTCAGGAAAACATATGCATAATACTTATCCTAATGGCGATGAAGTATCTAATATTGATATTGTTTTTATCTGCAAAAACGTTCATATAAATATTTCCTCCAAAGAATTTCTAATCGTTTTTTATTTGCGCGCCGTCTACCGCCGTTTGATAATTATCACGGTAAATAAGTTGACCTATCGGCAGGAATTTATATCCTTGTTTTTTTATATAATATCATTT
>CALAEU010000296.1 GCA_937891215.1 uncultured Clostridia bacterium | reverse complement strand
TTTCTTCAAAAAAAATATTTAAAGTTAAATGTCTATTAGTTAAACGTTTAATAATGTTACATATGATACCACAAAATATCGGAACTTTGTTCTTAAAAAGAAAAAATAACCACAAAAAATTGTGTTTTAACAAAAAATTAACATATTTTGCGGTCGATAAAATAATTCTTTTTTCGACTTATAATTATTTTTTGTTGTGCATATTAACCAATTTTTACCAAAAAACTTTAATGGTGCTTTGAACAAAATATATCAAAAACCACTTGAATTCAAAATTTTATTTTGTTATATTTATTATAAGGTATAGTACTATTTTTATGTCGATATGGGGTGAAAGAAAAAGTGAAGATTAAAGAAACGGAAGTAAATCCTAACGATTTTCCTATTTATGTCTTTCATTTAGGCAGGAATTACAAAGCACAGGAATTTTTCGGTGCACACGAAGTAACAGACACTGAATATGTTTTCAGGGTGTGGGCACCGCATGCAAAATCTATAAGTGTTGTTGGAGATTTCAATAATTGGGATGAAAATGCTTCAGTAATGACAAAACTCAACGACGCAGGTTGTTGGGAAGCTTTCTGTCATAATGTTAAAAATTATGATGCATATAAATTTTTAATAACTGACAATAAAGGCGAAAAGCATTTTAAAGCAGACCCTTATGCAATTCATTCAGAAACGCGTCCGGGTACAGCATCAAAAATATTCAAAGGTTCTTATAAATGGCATGACAGTAAATGGCTTGAAGAAAGAAAAAAACAGTCTGTTTATAAATCACCTGTAAATATTTATGAGATGCATTTAGGTTCATGGAAACAACACGAAGATGGTAATTTTTTAAGTTATTGTGATTTAGCAAAAGAACTTGTTTCGTATGTGAAGAAAATGGGATATACACATATTGAAATGATGCCTGTTTCAGAATATCCGTTTGACGGTTCATGGGGTTATCAGGTTACTGGTTATTATTCAGTAACTTCGCGTTATGGTACACCTGATGATTTTAAATATCTTATAGATGAATGTCACAAAGCAGGAATAGGTGTTATTCTTGACTGGGTACCCGCTCATTTTCCGAAGGATGCACACGGACTTTCTAATTTCGATGGTGAAGCGTGTTACGAGTATAGCGATATAAGAAAAGGTGAACATCTTCAGTGGGGTACAAAAGTATTTGACTTCGGTAGAAATGAAGTTAAAAGTTTTCTTATATCCAATGCTTGTTTCTGGTTAGATGAATATCACATTGATGGGTTAAGAGTTGATGCAGTTGCGTCTATGCTTTACCTTGACTATGGCAGAGATGATGGTCATTGGATTGCAAATAAAGACGGTGGCAACAAAAACTATGAAGCAGTTGAATTTTTACAGGAATTAAACGAAGAAGTTTTTAAAAATCATCCTGATGTATGTATGATTGCTGAAGAAAGTACTGCGTGGCCACTTGTTTCAAAACCTGTTTACGCAGGGGGCTTAGGTTTCAATTTTAAATGGAATATGGGTTGGATGAATGATATTTTAAGATATTTCTCATTAGAGGGAATTCATAAGAAATTCAATCACAACCTTGTAACATTCTCATTTTTCTATGCATTTTCAGAGAATTTCGTGCTTCCTATTTCACACGATGAAGTAGTTCACGGTAAATGTTCACTTATAAATAAAATGCCAGGTAATTACGAAGAAAAATTCGCAAGTGTCAGAGCATTTTTAGGTTATATGTATGCCCACCCTGGAAAAAAACTTTTGTTTATGGGCTCTGAATTTGGTCAGTTTATAGAGTGGGACTACAAAAAAGGTCTTGACTGGCTTCTTTTAGAGTATGATGCCCATAAAAATCTTCAGATTTATGTAAGAGAATTAAACTTATTCTACAAAAAGAATTCACCTTTCTGGCAGGTGGATTATAGTTGGGAAGGATTCAACTGGTTAGTAAGTGATGACAACAATAATTCGGTCATTGCATTTGCAAGAACTGATGAAGAGGGCGAAAAGATTCTAGCTGTCTGCAACTTCACAAAAGTAGAAAGACCAGTTTATAAAATAGGTGTTCCTGAAAAAGGTACTTATGAAATAGTTTTCAATTCAGATGCAGTGAAATTCGGTGGTACAGGTGAAAAAATCAAAAAGACTTATAAATCTCTTAATGAGCCTTATGGTGAATATAATCAGTCAATTGATTTAAAATTGCCACCACTTTCAACAATCTATTTAAAATTAAAACAACCAAAAAATATAGAAGACGGAAAGGAATGTAAAAATAATGGCAAAAAGAACTGAATGTATAGCAATGCTTTTAGCAGGCGGTCAGGGTTCTCGTCTTGGAGTTCTCACAAAAAACATAGCAAAACCTGCTGTGCCTTACGGGGGTAAATACAGAATTATTGACTTCCCGTTATCAAACTGCACTAACTCAGGTATTACAACAGTTGGTGTTTTAACACAATATCAACCACTTGTACTTAATGATTATATTGGCAGTGGTAGCACATGGGATTTAGACCGTGAAATCGGCGGTGGCGTTCACGTACTTTCACCATATCAGGCATTAAATGGTCAGGAATGGTACAAAGGTACAGCAAACGCAATTTATCAGAATATTCATTTTATTGACAGATATAATCCTGAATATGTTGCAGTACTTTCAGGTGACCATATTTATAAAATGGATTATGCAGAAATGCTTAAATTCCACAAGGAAAAAGATGCAGCTTGTACTATTGCAATGCTAGAAGTTCCGTGGGAAGAAGCATCACGTTTTGGTCTTATGTTTACAGATGATGATGGAAGAATTACTGCATTTGAAGAAAAACCAAAAGAACCAAAAAGCAACAAAGCATCTATGGGTGTTTATATGTTCACATGGGAAAAACTCCGTAAATATCTTATAGATGATGAAAATAATCCAGACTCATCAAACGATTTTGGTAAAAATGTTATTCCTGCAATGCACGAAGCAGGTGAAAGACTTTTTGCTTATGGTTTTGACGGATACTGGAAAGATGTTGGTACAATCGACTCTCTCTGGGAAGCAAACTTAGACCTTCTTAATCCTAAAGCAAATATAGATTTAGCAGATGATTCCTGGAAAATTTATGGTAGAAGTGATTCTTCTGCACCACAATATATTTCTGACAAAGCACAGGTTGAAAATTCAATTGTTGCAGAAGGTTGTGAAATTGAGGGTGATGTTGATTACTCTGTTCTTTTCTCAGACGTTACTGTTGAAGAAGGTGCAGCTGTTCGCTACTCAATAGTTATGCCTGGTGCAGTAGTTAAAAAAGGTGCAGTTGTTCAGTATTCAATCGTTGCAGAAAATGCAGTTATTGAAGAGGGCGCAGTTGTAGGTGAAAATCCTGAAAAAGTTGCTAATCTCGATGAATGGGGCGTAAGCGTAATAGGTTCAGGAATTACAATAGGTAAAGATGCAAAAGTAAAAGCAAAAGTTACAGTTGCAGAAGATGTGAAAGGGGGCGAAAGCGTATGATGCCAAAAAATGTTCTTGGGATAGTTTACTCTAACTCTTATGACTCTTGTCTTAAAGATTTTACTCAGAGAAGAACTATGGGTTCTATGCTTTATGGTGGCAGATACAGACTTATTGACTTCGTGCTTTCAAACTTAGTAAACAGTGGAGTTACAAAAGTTGGCGTTATTACAAACAGTCACTTCCGTTCGCTTATGGATCATGTTGGTAACGGCAGACCTTGGGACTTAGCAAGAAAGGTTGATGGTCTTTACCTTTTACCACCATTTAACCCGTCTAATGCCGAACACGACTCTTCTAATACAGTAGAGGTTCTTGGCAGAATAAACAGCTTTATTAAATCCTGTAATGAACAATATGTTCTTCTTTCTGATACAAACTTTATATGCAATATTGATTTAAGTAAAGTTTTCGATTTCCATTCAGAAAAAGACGCAGATATTACCATAGTTTATAAAAAAGGAAATCTTCCAGAACTTGAAAATATGACATCATTAACTGTTGATGGTAACAGTAAGGTAACGGCTATTGCGGTTAACCCTCAGAAAAAAGAAGATGTTAACTATAATACAGGGATGGTGCTTATAAGAAAAGCATTGTTAGAGTCTTTGGTTGCAGATGCTTTAAGTTCCGGGGCAAAAAACTTTGAAAAAGATATTCTTCAGAAAAATGTTGACCACCTTAATATTTATGGTTACGAATTTACAGGCTGGGGATGTGAAATTGATAGCGTAAACAAGTATTTTGAAGCAAATATGGCACTTCTCGAAAAAGATATAAGAAAAGACTTGTTTAATAAAGACAGACCAGTTTACACAAAAGTGCGTAACGATATGCCTGTTCGTTATGGCGTAAACAGTAAAGTTGAAAATTCACTTGTTGCAGATGGATGTATTATTGAAGGTACTGTTAAAAACAGTGTTATTTTCAGAGGTGTTCATATTGCTCGTGGTGCAGTAGTTGAAAACTCAATTATTATGCAGGATTCAGTTATAAGTGAAAATGTAAATCTCAACTGCGTAATTATGGATAAAGACTCTGTTATAACATCTAATAAGAAACTTTCCGGTGACAAAAGCTATCCGTTTATTATCGGTAAAGGTATCGTTATATAAAACGAAAGGTGAAAAGTTATGGCTGTTTGTCCGATTTGCGGTTGTAAAACCGATGAACTTGATTTTGTGTTATGCAAAATAGAGGATACCGAAGCAAAGGTCTGCTCATTTTGTGATAAACAGATTAAAAAAATAGATACTGATGAAAACATAGCATCAGCACAGTTAAGATGGCTCGAGTCAATTGCTTCAAAAGATATTGAGCGTGAAAAAAATATTACTGATGCTATAAATTCTCTTAAATCAAAATATCTTAAAGAAAGCGAAGTACAAGAAAATCCGGTTACAATGGGGAATCAGTTTGCAGAAATTAGAAAAGATTTGCCACCAGTAATGGCAAATGGCACTGTGAATATTTCCCCTGAGCAGTTCAATAACCTTGTAAAAAGACTTGAAAAGTTGGAAGATTCGTTTGCGAAATACAAAAAGGCACAACTTATTAAGATGATTATTGAACTCGGTGTACCTGTTGTTCTGGTGATTGTTATTTTAATTGTTTTACTTTCTACTGGCGTTTTCGATATGTTATCGAACTTTGCGAGTTATTCTAGTTAATAAAGGAGTATTATTATGAAAGTTTTATATGCTGCGAGTGAAGCACTCCCATTTGCCGCTAGTGGCGGACTTGCTGATGTTGCAGGTTCTTTGCCACAGGCATTAAGAAAAAGACTTATAGGTTGTAGAGTTGTTATGCCACTTTACAGTACAATAAAGCAGGAATTAAAAGACACAATGAAATTTATTACAAATATTTCTGTTCCTGTTGCGTGGAGAAGACAATACTGTGGTATTTTTGAAGCAAAATATGGCGGAGTAACTTATTATCTTCTTGATAACGAATATTACTTTAAGCGAGACGGTCTTTATGGCTATTATGATGATGCAGAACGTTTTGCATTTTTCTCACGCGCTATACTGGAGATTATTCCACATATAGACTTCAAACCAGATGTAATACATTGTAACGACTGGCAGACTGCATTGACTCCACTTTATTACAGTACAATTTATGCAACCCAGCCAGGGTATGAAAATATTAAAACAGTATTTACTATTCACAATATTCAGTATCAGGGTGTTTATGGTAAAGAACTTATTGACAATGTTGTAGGTCTTGATTATAGCCATAAAAATCTTATTGAGTATGATGATACAGTAAACTTCTCTAAAGCCGCTATTGAATGTGCAAATGCAGTTTCAACAGTAAGTCCGTCTTATGCAAAAGAAATTCTTGACCCGTGGTATTCACACGGACTTGATACAATTCTCAAAGAGCGTAGTTTTAAATTGCGTGGTATTCTTAATGGAATAGATGTCGAAAATTATAACCCTGAAACAGATAAGGATATTTTCAAAAACTATTCCGCGGAAAAAATGACAGGTAAAGCTACAAATAAAAGAGAACTTCAGAAATTCTTTGGTCTTCCTGAAAAGAAAGATACACCTGTTATGGGTATGGTAACAAGACTTGTTTCTCACAAAGGTCTTGATTTATGTAAAGCAGTTCTCGACGAACTTTTAGCTACAACAGATATTCAACTTGTTGTTTTAGGTTCAGGTGATACAGAATATGAAGATTTCTTCAGAGGTCTTGCTTCCCGTTACCCTGAACAAGTTGGTCTTTGTTTAGGTTTTATTCCAGACCTTGCAAGAAAAATTTATGCAGGTACAGACCTTTTCTTAATGCCATCAAAAAGTGAACCTTGTGGTCTTTCACAAATGGTTGCTTTGCGTTATGGTTCTATTCCGATTGTTCGTGAAACAGGTGGTCTTCGTGATTCTGTTAAAGACAGTGGTGACAATGAAGGTAACGGTTTCACATTTGCAAACTACAATGCTCACGAAATGTTACACTCAATAAGAAGAGCGTGTGAAGGTTACAATGATAAAAAGGGTTGGAAAATCCTTGTTAAACGCGCTATGGAAAGTGATAACAGCTGGGGCAAATCTGCAAATGAATATATAAGAATGTATAAAGAGATTTTAAAACAATAATAGAAATGGGTTGTAGCAAACATCGTTTGCCACAACCCTGTCTGTCTTATTATTCTACTGATTTTACTATATCTGTTGCCGCTTTTTTAATATAATTTTCAACTGTTTTTATAACAGTTTCAATAGATTTAGGTTCTGGGTTACCATATCTTTTTGCATTAGGCGATTTATCGGGAAAATGCATAAGAATATTTTCGGTTACTGCCATTGGAAGACTTTCTGCGATTTTTGGTGGTAATGAAAACCACCTTTTGGGAATATAACCCTTTTGGGCTGCTGCAAAAAGAGTTCTGTAAAGAGCAACAGAGTATAAAAAGTCGGCACTGTCACCTGCTAAAGCAGAACCAGTGTTCATTCTTTCGTGAATAAATATTGCAGCACGGTATATAGTTGTGGTATTATATATACCATCTTCTTCACGGTCGAAGAAAAATGAAGACTCAAGCCCCGTTCTACTGTCAGTTCTGCCTAAAATATAATCGGTAGTAACTTTATAGTAGTCGGCGGCACGATTTAAAAAATCTAAACCGAATTCTCGTATGCCTTTTTCGTAATGTGAAAGAAGTGCCTGAGAAACACCCAAATCATTTGCGGCGTCTTTCTGGCTTAATCCTTTTTCAGTTCTTAATTCATAAAGTCGTTCTGCATAATTTACCATTTGTAAAAACACCCACCCGAAATTTATACTATTTGTATAACATAATACACCATTTGAACGGAGATTGCAATGAAAAGTTACACAATTCATCTTATTAGACACGCTTACACCAAAGGGAATTTAGAAGGAAGATACATAGGTCATACTGACGAATCTCTCTGTAAAGAGGGTATTGACCAGTTAAATACTATGCTAAAAGATTACGATTATCCTGCGGCAGATGTAGTATTTTCAAGTACATTAAAGCGTTGTATAGAAACTGCAAAAATTATTTATCCAGATAAAACACCAATAGAAATGCGTGGTTTTGATGAGTGTGATTTTGGTGAATTTGAAAATCTTACTGCAGAAGAATTAGCACCACACAAAGAATTTACAGAGTGGTTAGCTGGTGGACCTGACGCAAAACCGCTAAATGGCGAAAGTAATCAGGAGTTTTCAACAAGAGTTTGCGATACATTCATAAAAACAGTTGATGGACTTATTAAAACAGGAACTACAAGTTGTGCTATTTTTACACACGGTGGTGTTATAATGTCAATTCTCTCAGCATTTGGTTTACCTGAATTGCCAATGACAGAATGGCTTTGTCCGTCTGCTTGTGGTTACACATTAAGAATTACACCATCTCTCTGGAGTAAAACAAGAAAAGCAGAAGTTATAAACGATATTCCTGCGTCACCTTTAACAGAAAATCAGGAAGAAATGCTTTGGGATTATTATAGCAATATTCCTGAAGATGAACCGATTGACGACAATGAAGATTTAAGTGATTTAATGGATTTTCTTTCATTTATGGGTGACGATAATGAGTGATTACAAAATTTTTGCAAACCATGCACATGTTTTTCCGAAGGGTTCTAAGGATAATGCACAGCTCGAAAATCTTAAAGAGCTTATGGCGGAATGTGATATTGAAAAGGCAGTTTGTTTTGCACCTTTTAATCATCAGACAGAGCGTGTAGGAATTACAATAAATCAAAATAAATGGTTATATAACGAAATTAAAAACGAAAATAATTTAATCGGTTTTGGTACGATTAATTTTGATATAGGTTCTGTTAACGAACAAGTCAAAGAAATAAAAGAACTTGGGTTTAAGGGTATTAAAGTTCATCCCGCTGCACAAGAAGTAAAGGTAGATGGTAGAGAACTTTTTGAAGTTTATGCCGAGGCGGAAAAACAAGGCCTTTTTATTTCATTTCACACCGGACTTCACTGGCACAGAATAAAAGATTACAGTATGCTTTTATTTGACGAAGTAGCTTATAATTTCCCAAATTTAAAATTTAGTATGGAACATGTAGGCGGTTACAGCTTTTTTAAAGAAGCACTTTTAGTTATGAACAATAACTCAAGAAGAGGAGAAAAAATTTACGCAGGTCTTACAAGTATTTCTATGGAAACAGATTCTCTTGGCAATAAAAGAGCAGGTGCGTGGTCGCTTACGGATGATGATTTATGTACATTGATTCATCAGACTGGTGAAAAAAACAGTATTTTTGGTCTTGATTTTCCGTATAAAGATGTGGAATATACCAAAAATGCAATAGAGAGAATAAAAAATCTCCCGATTACAGAAGATGCTAAAAAAGGTATTTTAGGCGAAAACTTAAAAGTAGCATTAAATTTATAAAATGGTGGAAATTAAATGAAAAATGTTGTAATTATAGGTGCAGGTCCAGCAGGTCTTACCTGTGCTTATTCCTTGTTAAAGGAATCTAAGGAAATTAAACCAATTATTATTGAAGAAAGTGAATTTATTGGTGGGATTTCAAGAACAGAAAAATATAAAGATAACAGAATAGATATAGGCGGTCATCGTTTTTTTTCTAAAGATAAACGCGTTATGGATTTATGGCAGGAAATATTACCACTCCAGAGCGCACCCGCAAAAGATGATATTATTTTAAACAGAGAAAAAACATTTTCAAAAAGCAGTAATGCAGATCCCGAAAAACAAGACGATGTATTTCTTATAAGAAACAGAATCTCACGAATTTATTACAGAAATCGCTTTTTTGATTATCCTATCTCTTTAAAACCGCAGACTTTTATAAATATGGGTTTGAAAAACACATTTTTTGCAGGAGTCGATTATTTAAAAAGCAGTGTAAAAAAATTGCCCGAAGATTCTTTGGAGAATTTTTATATAAATCGTTTCGGCAGAACACTTTACGAACTTTTCTTTGAAGATTATACAGAAAAACTCTGGGGAGTTCATCCAAAAAATATTTCTGCCGACTGGGGTGCACAAAGAGTAAAAGGTCTTTCAATAACAAAAGTTATTCTTAATGCACTTAAAAAACCATTCAGTAAAAACAGTAAAAATGTTGAAACTTCTTTAATAGAAGAATTTTACTACCCCAAGTTTGGTCCTGGTCAGATGTGGGAAAAACTTTCATGTGTCTGTGAAGAAAAAGGTGCCGAAATTAAGAGGAGCCAAAAAGTAGTTAAAGTAAATCTTGATGATAATAAAGTAAAATCTGTTATAATTGAAAATACAGACGAAAGTTCTGAAAATTATAAAAAGCAAGAAGAAATTTTCTGCGATTATCTTGTTTCATCAATGCCAATTAAAGATTTAGCAAACGCTATTCCTGAATTCCCTCAGGAAGAAAAAGATATAGCAGTAAATCTCCCTTATCGTGATTTTATTACTGTCGGTCTTTTGTTAAAGAAATTAGAAATTGAGAATAAAACAGATATTAAAACAATTAACAATAATGTTCCTGATTGCTGGATATATGTACAGGAGCGAAATGTAAAACTTGGCAGATTACAGATTTTTAATAACTGGTCGCCTTATATGGTTGATGATTTCAAAGAGCATATATGGGTAGGACTTGAATATTTCTGTAACGAAAATGATGATATGTGGAATATGCCACCTGAAGAGTTCATTGAATTTGCAAGCGATGAATTAGAAAAAATCGGTGTAATTAAAAAAGAAAATATTATAGACAAATTTACAACGAAAGTTAAAAAAGCATATCCTGCATACTTTGGCACATATAAAGATTTCGATAAAGTAAAAAATCACCTTGATACAATCTGTAATCTTTATTGTATCGGCAGAAATGGTCAGCACAGATACAACAATATGGATCATTCAATGCTCACAGGTATTGAAGCAAGTAAAGCAATAATAAAAAATAGTCCGGATAAAACAGCTATCTGGAATGTAAATACAGAAAAAGAATATCACGAAGAAAAAGGTGAATGATATGGAAAGATATTTTGACAAATTTAAAATTGAAACTTCTCCCAAGGCAAAGGACAGTCATATTATTTTAAATGGTAATACAAGAATTACTGTTCTTACACCTTGCATGGTACGTGTAGAAGAATCTCAAAACGGAATTTTCTGTGACGAACCTACACAGGCAGTCTGGTTCAGAGATTTTAATGAACCTCGTTTTGAAGTTAAGAAAGGTAATGGTTTTGTAGAAATCAAAACTACAAAATGCAACTTCCTTTATTCTTTTACAGAAAAGAAAATGGTAAGAATAAAACTTCGTGATGGCAGAGTTGTTACAGATTATTATAGCGGTAACTTAAAAGGTACTTGCCGTACACTTGATGTTACTGCGGGTATTATCACTTTAGGTGATGGTGTTTGCTCAAAAGATGGTGTTGCAGTTTTAGATGATAGCAAAACACTCATTTTAACAGATGACGGTAAAATCTTACCAAGAAAATCAAAAGGTAAAGACGAATATTACTTTGCGTATGGTTACGATTATATAGGTGCAACACAGGATTTATACAAATTGACAGGTGAAACACCACTTATTCCTCGTTATGCACTTTCTAACTGGTGGAGTAGGTATAAAGCATACACACAGGAAGAATACTTAAAACTTATGGATAGATTCAAAGCGGAAGAAATTCCGATTACAGTTGCTACTGTTGATATGGACTGGCACTGGGTAGATATCCGTAAAAAATTCGGTAAAGATGTTGTAAAACCCTCAACTCACCTTAATTTTATGGAATACATTTATGATGTATGGTCAGTTGGTTGGACTGGTTACAGTTTTAACACAGATTTATTCCCTGACCCACAAGGATTCCTTAAAAAATTACAAGATGACAACTACAAAGTAACATTTAACCTTCACCCATCACAAGGTGTTCGTTGGTATGAAGACTGCTACGAAGAAATGTGTGAAAAAATGGGGCAGGACCCAAAAACAAAAGAGCCTGTAGAGTTTGATATTACAGACGAAAAATTTGTTGAGCATTATTTCAAAGTTCTTCATCACCCTATGGAAAAAATGGGCGTTGATTTCTGGTGGATTGACTGGCAACAAGGTACACGCACAAAGATTAAAGGTCTTGACCCACTCTGGGCACTTAACCATTATCACTTCCTTGATAATGCTAAAGATAACAACCGTCCTTTAATTCTCTCACGTTTTGCGGGTGCAGGTAGTCAGCGTTATCCGTTAGGTTTCAGTGGTGACACCACACAAAAATGGTCGAGTCTTGATTTTCAGGTTTACTTTACCGCTACTGCATCTAATGTCGGCTACCCTTGGTGGAGCCACGACATCGGCGGTCACTGTTGGGGTAAAAAAGACGACGAACTTTATATAAGATGGGTACAATTCGGCATCTTCAGTCCTGTTATGCGTCTTCACTCAACTGCAAATGAATTTATGGGTAAAGAACCCTGGAAATACAGTGCACCAATTGAGAAGATTGCAACAGAAAATCTTCGTTTCAGACATAAACTTCTTCCGTATATTTATACAATGAACCGCCGTACACAAAATGAAGGCAGAGCAATTTGTGAGCCTATGTATTACACATATCCGAAAGAAGAAAATGCTTACAAAGCAAAGAATGAGTATTTCTTCGGTACAGAACTTATTGTAGCACCTATTACAGAACATACAAATGCAGAAATCGGTATGGCTTCTGCAAAAGTATGGTTGCCTGAGGGAAGATATACTGACATTTATAATGGTAGAATTTACAGTGGTAACTCTGTTGTTAAAATGTTCAGAGATATAAGTACAATTCCTGTTCTTGCAAAAGAGGGTGCAATTATTCCTATGAGCAAGAACGACAAAGATAACACTGTTGAAAATCCAGAAGATTTAGAACTTCTTGTTTTCAGAGGTAATAATGAATTCCGCCTTTACGAAGATGATGGTACAACTCTGAGCTTTAAAGATGGTGCATATTGTGAAACACCATTTATTGTAAAAGAAGACAATTCAACTGTTACATTCACTATTGCTAAAGCAGAGGGTGACATTTCTGTTGTACCTGAAAAGAGAAATTATCTTCTTAAATTCCGTGATATTGTTGACGGTGAAATTACAGTTACAAAAAATGGCGAAAACAAATCATTTGAAAGAAAAGACAAAAACGGATTTGTTGAAATTCTTGTTAAAGATGTTACAGCAAATGATGAAATTACGGTATCTCTTACAGTCTGTACATTCCTTTCTAACAAAGAAAAGAAAGAAGAACTTATTGATGTAATTTCAAAATTCCAGATAAATAATGAAAACAAAAGATTATTTAATGAAGTATTAAGGGACGACACATTCCTTAATAAAGTTCCTAAAAAATACAGAGAGCCATTAATGGAAATTACCGCTCTCTACCGAGGTTAATTTATGGCTATAAAAAGCATTATTAAAAGTCAGGCAGAGGTTGTCGGAATCGATGTTTCTGACGAATTACTTGAAAAACTAGAGATTTATGCAAAAGAATTAAAGGAATGGAATGAAAAAATCAATCTTACCGCAATCAAAGATGATGAGGGTATTGCTATAAAGCATTTTATTGATAGCTTAATGCTTTTAAAATATATTTCTATTCCTGAAAATTTAAAGGAACCTATTCTAGGTGGTATTTCGGATTCTATCTTTGGAAGTATCAAGGAAACCGCTTTGAAAGAAGGCGGTATCGACCAACTGATTGAACTGTTTACAGGCCGTTCATCGGCTGCAGCCAGTCCCGTAACCGATTTGGCCGGTAAATTATTCAGCTCAGATATAGCCAAGAAATTAGGCTTGTCACCCGCCATTGTCAGTGCCATCGTTCCTATGATTCCCAAAGTAATCGAAACAT